>DLBY01000155.1:0-14589 GCA_002480345.1 Phycisphaerales bacterium UBA7812
GTACACGCCGTGCGTGAGCACACCCGCGAGCGGAAGAACGGCCTTCGGAATCGCGATCGTCTGGATCAGAGATCGCTCGCGAAAGAGGGATCCCGCCGCCGCTCCGACCGATGAAGCCGCCCACTTCCAAGGTGTGAGACCGCAGAGCACAAAGACCGGGAAGGCCTCGACGGTCGCGCCTTGGCCGATCGCCAGCACGAGAAACCAGTAGATCCCCATGAGGATCAGCGGATCGAGAAGCCACCAGCCCCAGCCGAGCCAGAGCCCGACCGTCGACTGCCGCAGGTCTCGCCGCACCAACCCGAACATCAGTTCGCGGCGTTCCCACAGATCCTTGGGCCTCGATCGCATCGTTCCGCCTGCTCCGATCGACTCACCGCTGCGCCGTCCCGACGCCCGCGGGAGCGAACGCAACACTAGACGACCATCGGCCCGGAAATATCCGCAGCCCGTCAACTCTGGGCAGCATCCCGTCCGGACGCGACCCGAACACCAGCACGGGGGCGCCCGCTGCCCGACAGTTTTCTCCGCGGCCCGCGGCCGATCGCCTTCCCAAACCCTACCATCGCTGCTCGCCACGCCGGGACGGAGACGCGCGCACCAGGCGGCGTGGGTAGTTCGCAAACAGCGCGGAGATTCTCATCATGGCAACCGCCACCGAATCGAAGAACAAGGTCACCATCACCGACGACGGCCCGAGCCGCAAGAAGATCGAGATCGAAGTGCCCGCGGAGGCCGTCGATGAGAAGATCACCGGGGCGCTCGATACGCTCGCCGCGGAAGCCGAACTGCCGGGTTTCCGGAAGGGGCGCGCTCCGAAGCGCCTGCTCGAGAAGAAGTTCGCCGACCTGATCAACCGCGAAGCCAAGAGCGAACTGATCACCAGCGCCTACTCCCAGGCGGTCGAGGAGAACGAACTCAAGGTCATCGGTGATCCGATGCCCGATGACGAGGTCGCCGACCTCGAGGTCGAGGCGGGCAAGCCCCTCAAGTTCACCTTCGCGGTCGAGGTGATGCCCGAGTTCGAACTGCCCGATCTCGAGGGCATCGAGGTCGCCAAGCCCCTGCTCGAAGTCACCGATGAGCAGGTGGATGCGGAGATCGAGAAACTCCAGATCAACGAGGGCGATCTCGAGCAGCGCGACGAGCCCGAGCCGGGCGACTACCTGACCGGTCACGGCATCATGACTGACGGAGGCGATGAAGAGTTCTACAACATCGAGGGCGCCGTAGTCCGCGTCCCGACCAAGGACGACGAAGGCCGGGGCATGATTCTGGGCGTCGTCGTCGAGGACTTCGAGAAGCAGCTGGGTCTGCCCAAGCCTGGCGAGACCGCGACCGTCAAGGTCAAGGGCCCACAGAACCACGAGCGCGAGGATATCCGGGGCAAAGACCTCGTCATCACCTTCAAGGTCGACCGCGTGGACCGAATCGTCCCCGCACCGATGGCGGATGTCGTCGCGAAGCTGGGCTTCGAGTCCGAGGACGAGGTCAAGGAGATGTTCAAGACCCGCCTGGGTCAGCGCGTGATCATCAACCAGCAGGCCGCGATGCGTCAGCAGGTCGCCGATCACCTGCTCGAGAAGGTCACCATGGACCTGCCCGAGCGACTCACCGCGAGCCAGGCGGAGCGCCTCATGCACCGCCAGCGCGTCGAGATGATGTACCGGGGCATGGACGAGATGGTCATCGAGCAACAGATCGCCGAGATGCGCGACGCTTCGAGCGAGCAGGCCGCCCGGGAACTCAAGCTCTCCTTCATCCTCAACAAGGCCGCCGAGGACCTCGAGGTCCGCGTCGAGGAGGCCGAGGTCAACGGGCGCATCGCCCAGATGGCAATGGAGCGGGGATACCGCCCCGACCAGCTCCGCCAGCAGCTGATCCAGTCCGGGCAGATCGGCGCCGTGGTCCAGCAGATCCGCGAGCACAAGACCATCGACGCGATCATCGGCAAGGCGAAGGTCGAGGAGATGTCCGCCGACGACTTCAAGAAGAAGTTCGCCAAGGACGACTGATCCGTTACTATCTATTCCGAACGACCCCGTACACCCCGGCACACGCCGGGGTTTTTTATGCGTCCGCGGCGACGGACAAGCCAGCCGAAAGCTCCGCGAGGAACCGCTCGGTTTCCCCAGCCGCATCCTGCGCACCGCCGACGCGACGCACCAACGCACTCCCCACAATCGCCGCGTCCGCGTGCGCCACGACGGCCCGCACATGCTCCGGCGTCGAGATCCCGAACCCGCACGCGATCGGTGTTTCCGTCACCTCCCGCAACGCCGCGACGCGCCCCTCGATCTCCGGCGCGTCCTGCTGCTCCCCGGTAATCCCGGCCCGCGCGATCAGGTAGACGAACCCCGTGCACCGCTTCGCGATCTCGATCGCTCGTTCTTTCGGGGTCGTCGGGGCAATCAGCAGGCTCAGCGTCAGCCCGTTCGCCTCGCACGCGTCGTGGATTGCCTTCGATTCTTCCCAGGGGGAATCGGGCACGATCAGCCCGTCGAAGCCGGCAGTTTTCGCCCGCTCGCAGAACCGCTCGGGACCACCCACGCCGTTCACAATCGAGACGCTCACCATCGCGACCAGCCCCAGCGAGACCCGCTCCCGCACCGCGCGCACCTGCTCAAAGACCTGCTCGACCGTAACCCCGGCTGTCAACGCCTGGTGCATTGCCGACGCGATCACCGGGCCGTCCGCGATCGGATCGGAATACGGGATCCCGACCTCGACAATGCTCGCGCCGGCGCGCTGCGCCGCCTCGATCATCGGGCCGGTCGCGTTGATCGACGGGTGCCCGCCGCACACAAAGGGCATCAGCGCCTTCCGCCCGCTCCGCCGCAACTCCGCGAAGATCGCGTCGATCCGGTTGCCGGGTGCGCTCCCGTTGACCGTCCCGCTTTCGTTCGCAGCCTCGGTGCCGTGCTCGCCCATCGGATCCGTGCCTCACATACGCCGCGGTGTGGGAGCGTTCATCGCTCGATCACATCCGGCAGATCATCCAGCCCCTCGGTCATCACCCGAGGCCCGTCCTCGGTGATCAGCACATCGTGCTCGTGATGCGAAGACAGCGAGCCGTCAGCCGAGAAGATCGGCCAGCTCCCCGCATCCTGGCTCGTCCTCCAGGTCCCGATCGCGATCATCGGCTCCACCGCGATCAGCACGCCCGGCTCGCAGGGACGATCGGAATCGGGCCACTCGCCCGGATAGGTCGGCACAACATTGCTCACGAAAGGCGGGGTATGCAGCTTGCGACCGTACCCGTGCCCCCCGAGACCCCGGACAAGGTGAAGGTTCTGCTCTCCCTCCACATATCCTTGAACCGCCTTCGCCCAGTCCTTGTAGGTGTTCCCGGGCCGCAGCTGCTCAATCCCCAGCCGCAGCGATTCCTTCCCCGCGTCCAGCAGTTTCCGTACCTCGGGTGCCGGTTCTCCGAAGACATAGGTCCACGCCGCGTCCCCGATCCACCCCCGGTACGAAACCCCGATGTCGATCTTGAGCACATCCCCCGGCTCCATCGGCGCCTCGTAGTACCCCGCGGTTCCGTGCACCACGCACGCATTCACGCTCAGGCAGGCGTTCGAAGGAAAAGGCGGCAACCCGCCGGGGCGATACCCCTTGAAGCACGATTTACACTTCAGGTCCGCGAGCTGCTCGCCCACGAACCGATCGATCTGACCGAGCGTCTGCCCGACCGAGAGGAACCCGACGAGCCGGCGATGCACCTCCACGACTTTCTGGGCCGCGTCGTACGCCTGCTCGGCTTCTTCAGCGCTGATCCGGGGCGGTTTCCGCATAGGGCCGATCCTATGCGGAGAACCCCGCCAGCGGCGCTAAACTGACGCCTCATGACCGTCGTCCTTGTTGGAAACGCAAAGTCGGGTCGGGGCCTCGCCGCCCGCCTCACCAGCCGCTTCCGAGAGCGTCTCGCGCAGCACGGCATCCGCTGCCTGGAACTCACGCTCAACGGGGACGAAGCAAACCCTGTTCCACGCTTCGATCCACAACGATTCCGCGGGGCCCGTGCAATCCTCGCGTGCGGCGGGGACGGGACCGTCAACGCCGTCGCGGAAGCCGCGATCCGCACCCAAAGCCCGGTGTATCACATCCCCGCTGGGAACGAGAATCTCGTCGCGAGGCGGTACAGGATGGACAGGGACCCCAGCACCTTCCTCAGGGCCCTCGCCGAACACCGCGTCATCCAGTCCGATCTCGGATCCGCCCAGGGCCGCCGTTTTCTCATCATGGCCACCGTCGGACCCGACGCCCGCGTGATCGAACGCCTGCATTTCGGACGCACCCGCGCCCTGGGCCACCTCGCCTACCTCGAGCCCGTCCTCAAGGAAGCGGTCTCGCCCTATCTCCCCCACATGACCATCACCGTCGACGGAAAGAACATCGTCGATGATCGTCCGGGATGGCTCATCATCGCGAACGACCGCGAGTACGCGTCGCGACTGAACTTCGCCTCAGGCGCCGCACCCACCTCGCGCAGCCTGACCGCGGTGTTCCTGCCCGGCTCCAATCTCCGAGACTGCGTCAACTGGGTCCTCCGAGCGTGGACGCGCCGGCACACCCGCGATCCGCGACTGGTCTCCGCCGAGGGCACCCACATCCGAGTCGAGTGCCCCGCGGGGTCCTCAGACCCGCGCCTCATCTTCCAACTCGACGGCGAGCACGACCCCGTCATTGCCGAGCGGCTCAGCAACGGGCACACCGGACGCGCCGCGATCGAGGTAACCCTGGATCGCGAAACCCTGCCCGTGCTCCTGCCGCCCGCCGCCAGAGTTTGACCTATCCGCGACGCCTGCCTCCATTCATGCCAGGATCGGAAGGCGTCCTCACCCTCCGGGATACAGCCTCCCCTTGACAAGAACCCCGCCCGCGATGACCGCCTCGACCGGGTCCCCGCCGAAGGTGTGACCGAGTTCCCGCTCGTCGCGCCACCGAAGCATGATCAGGTCCGCCCGCTTGCCGATCCCGATACTGCCCCGGTCATCCAGCCCGAGCAGCGCCGCCGCGTTCGCGGTGCACGCGCAGATCGCCTCCGCCGCGGTGATCCCGAGGAACCGGACCGCAAGGGCGATCGCCATCGGCATCGACGAACAGGGGGCCGACCCCGGGTTCACATTTGTCCCAATGACGAGTTTTCCCCCCGCACCGATAAACCGTCGGCCGTCCCCGTACCGCCCGTCGGTATGAAATCCCGAGCACGGCAACATCACGCCGAATGTGTCGCTCTGGGCCAGATGCTCGAGGTCCTCCGGCGTGCTTGCTTCCAGGTGATCAACGCTCACCGCACCGAGCCGCACCGCCTCACGAACCATCCCAAGGCTGTTGAACTGGTCCGCGTGGATCCGCAGCGGGTGCCCGAGTACCTTCGCCGCTTCGAAAAGCCGAACCGTCTGATCGACGCTCCACGCGCCGTCCTCGCAATAGCCATCGATCGCGATGCCGGGAAATTCCGCATGGACAGCCGGAAGCGTCTCGTTGATTGTTCGCTCGACGAAGCCGTCCTGCGCCTTGTCGATCGCATGCCCGATGCAGGCGGTGGGGGAGACAAACCCCTCCCAGGCGACCTTCGCCCGCGCGATCGCCCGCAGCATCTTGAGTTCGTCAGCTGTGGTCAGCCCGTACCCGCTCTTGACCTCGACCACCGTCGTCCCGCCCCGCAGCATCCAGCCGAGGCGTGCCATCAGCCCGTCAAAGAGCTCATCTGCTGTTGCCTCCCGTACCGCCCGGACGGTCGACATGATCCCGCCCCCCGCCCGAAGAAGCTCGAGGTATGTCGCCCCCTTGAGCTTCAACTCCCATTCATCCAGCCGTTCCCCCGCCCAGCACGCGTGCGTGTGCGCATCAACGAACGCAGGCATCAGCACCCGGCCGTGCGCCTCGAACACCTCCACGCCGCCCGCATTGAGCCCCTCGCCGATCTCAGCGACCCGGCCGTCGCGCACGAGAACATCCACCGCGTCGATCGCGCCGAGATCCGCCATCGCCGCGCCTCGCCGCGGACCATCACCCGCGAGCGTGAGAACACGAGCGTTCCGAATCAGCAGCGGTGGGGGCGTTGTCGTCATGCGGACACGGTACCCGGCCGGAGCCCGTGCGTGCCGCTGTCCCTCGGATCAACCCGGCCGCTCCGTAAACCCGGAGAGGAACTCAAGGAACAACCGTGCCGCCAGCCTGGCCGTCCGCCCACCATCGCCCGGCGGAGAATCATGAGGCGGGCTGAGTTCCATGATGTCGAAGCATCGCACCCGCTCGCAGCGTCCCGCCGCCCGAGCCCACGCGCACGCGGTCGAGGAATCCCAGCCGCAGGGATTCATCGCGCTCACCCCCGGCGCAAACGCCTGATCGATCACATCGAGATCGAAGCTGACGAACAAGTCCCCAGCGGGCCAGGGGTCATCGGGCCCGAACACCTCTCCTCCAGCCCCGCGCCCGCCGTGCCCCTCGAACCACCGAACATGCTCCGCGCTGTTCGCAAACGGGTCCAACCCGTGGACATACAGCGCCTCCACACCGCACCAGTCGATGAGCGACCGAAAGGGCATCCCGCTCCCGGGTTTCGCCCGGACATCGAGATGCGCGTCAAAGTAGACCCCGGTCAGAGGCTCATCGCTGCGGTTCGCCAGCGCGCGCACGAACGGGTAGGTCAGGTCGTGCCCGCCCCCGATCATCACAGGGAGCAGGCCCGCATCGAGCAGTTCCCCGGTCGCCGCGGTCAAGCGCTGATGAGTCTCTTTCAGCGTGTCACCGATTTCGAGATCACCCGCGTCGAACACGACAGGCCAGCGCCGACCGGACGGCTCCGATGTGCCGTATCTCGCCAGGGCGGCTCGGAACGCGCCCGGCCCCTCAGCGGCGCCGAGCCTCCCGCTGTTCAGTTCCACGCCCGTATCGTCCGGAACCCCGAGCAGCGCGACCGCACAGCCGTCCGGAGAATCCGTACGAATCCGCGCCGCCATCCGTGACGGGGCGGCCCGTCCCCAATCAACCGCGTTCGTGTGTTCGACGCGCACCGGTGCCCTCCACCTTCAGCGCGAGACTCAGGCGTCACGCATGGGGATCGGAACACGCTGCGTCTGCGCGCACGCCTCCGCCTCCTCATACCCCGCATCCACATGCCGGATCACGCCCATCATCGGGTCATTCGTGAGCACATTCTTCAGCCGTTTCGCCGCCGCTTCGGTGCCGTCCGCGACGATCACCTGTCCCGCGTGCTGGCTGAACCCGATGCCGACGCCGCCGCCGTGGTGGAAACTGACCCAGCTCGCCCCGCCCGCGACATTGACCATCGCGTTCAGGAAGGCCCAGTCGCTCACGGCGTCCGATCCGTCCTTCATCGCCTCCGTCTCGCGGTTGGGGCTCGCGACCGACCCGCAGTCGAGGTGGTCACGCCCGATGACCATCGGCGCGCGCACACGCCCGTCCGCCACCATCTCGTTGAACAGCAGCCCCGCCTTGTCGCGCTCGCCCAGACCGAACCAGCAGATCCGGCTCGGCAGTCCCTGGAACCCGAAACGGGGCTCGCAATTCTCGAAGTCGCCCGCCCGCAACGCCTCGGGGTTCGCGTGACACGACAGGATCCACCGGTTCATCCGCTCGTCATCGGGGAACAGGTCCAGCAACGCCTTGTCGGTCGCGTAGATGTCGCGGGGGTCACCCGAGAGCGCGACCCAGCGGAACGGGCCCCGTCCCTCGCAGAACTGCGGGCGGATATACGCCGGCACGAATCCCGGGAACGCGAACGCGTCGCCGAACCCGTGGTCGAAGGCCCGCTGGCGGATGTTGTTGCCATAGTCGAAAGTGATCGCGCCGCAGTTCTGGAGTTCAACCATCGCGCGCACATGACGCTCCATCGACGCGGTGCTCAGCTCCTGGTACCGCTCAGGGTCACTCGAGCGGAGCGCCGACGCCTCGCGGATACACAGGTCCACCGGGACATACCCCTCCAGCGGATCGTGCGCGCTCGTCTGGTCGGTCAACACATCGGGGATGATCCCGCGTGTGTGCAAACGCTCGAGGAGCTCGACCGCGTTGCAATGCACCCCCACGCTGACAGCGTCCGCCCGCGCCGCGCGCTCGACCGCGAGGTCGATCGCCTCGTCGAGATCGAACACGACATGATCGAGGTAGCGATCGCGGTGCCGGCGTTCCAGCCTCGTGTGGTCAACATCCGCGATCAGGCAGGTTCCGCCGTTGAGCGTCGCGGCGAGCGGCTGGGCGCCGCCCATCCCGCCGCACCCCGCGGTGACGACGAGCTTGCCCGCGAGCGAGCCCCCGAAGTGCCGGTTCGCGCATTCTGCGAAGGTCTCGTAAGTGCCCTGCAGAATCCCCTGCGTGCCGATATAGATCCACGAACCCGCGGTCATCTGCCCGTACATCATCAGGCCCTTCGCGGCGAGTTCGTCGAAGTGCTGCTGGGTCGCCCAGTGGGGGACGAGATTCGAATTCGCGATCAGGACGCGCGGGGCGTCCTCGTGCGTGCGCACGACGCCGACCGGCTTGCCCGATTGGACGAGCAGCGTCTCGTCGGATTCGAGCGAACGCAGGCTCGCGACGATCGCGTCGAAGGCGGGCCACGACCGCGCCGCCTGCCCGCGTCCGCCGTACACGATCAGCCGGGAAGGGTCTTCGGCGACCTCCGGATCAAGGTTGTTCATGAGCATGCGGAGCGCGGCCTCGGCCTGCCAGGTCTTGCATGATCGATCCGTGCCACGCGGTGCGCGCACCGTTCGGGTCTCCGCCTCGGGCACCACGCGTTCCGCTTGCTTGGTCATCGTCGCCATGCATTACCCCTTACCGCGGATCCGCTCACGCACAACCCGCTCCGCCTCCATTGTGCGCCGTCTCGACGCGCCGCACAAGGGCGTCCACAACGGAACCCTTCGACGGGAACACCCCATGGGGATCACATCGGCTCAGAGAAGCCCCCCTCAGAAATCAAAAGGGAGATCGATTCGATGTCGGGAGAAGGGGGGCGATCGGAGTGAAGCGGGGCGACCACGCTCCGGACCAACGCGTGCGCTCGCTCGACGCCCTCGCCCGACCGTAGAGGGCGGTGGGCCTCGATGCCCTGAGCGGCGCACAGCAACTCGATCGCGACGACCCGGGTGACGAGATCCATGGCGCGGTCCGCTTTCGCCGCGGCTCGCGGGCCGAACGAGTTGTAGTCCTCGATCCCCGCGCTCGTCGGGATATTGACGACGCTCGACGGTGCCGCGAGACCCGCGAGCTCGTTGCAGAGCGCCGCGGCGGTGTACTGAACGATCATGTACCCGGAGTGGAGCCCCGGTTTCGGGCTCAGGAAAGGCCGGAGCCGGGTCTCCGGGTCGTGGGCGCTGAGGATCTGATCGACGCGTCGCTCCGCGATCCCGGCGATATGGGCGAGCCCGATCGCGAGCGTGTCGAGAGGGATTGCGACCGGCATGCCATGGAAATTTCCCGCCGACACGATGTCGACACCATCGTCCCCTTCGCGGGGGAGCACGAGCGGGTTGTCGGTCACGGCACCGAGTTCCCTGTCGAGTTGGATCCAGACCGATCGAGCCGAGTCAAAGACAGCGCCAAGCACATAGGGCGCACATCGGATGGAGTACGGATCCTGCACGCGCGGGTCGTCCTCGTTGTCATGGCTCGGAATGATCTCGCTGCCCGTGAGCAGGTGGCGCATCGATTCGGCGACCATCCGCGGACCGTGCTGGTTGCGTGCCTCATATACGCGCGGATCCAGGAAAGCGTCGGTCGCTCGGCAAGCGTCGAGGGTCATCGCGGCTGCAACGACAGCAGCCGGGAACAGGTTGAGGAACCGAGATCGGAGCAGCGCGAGGCGTGCGCACATCAGGTGCGTTCCGTTGATCAGGGCGAGGCCCTCTTTAGACTCGAGCGTGATCGGCTCGATTCCTGCCGATCGGAGCGTGTCGGCCGCCTCGGCGCGCTCTCCCGTCCGATCGAAGACCTCGCCCTCTCCGATCAACGCGAGGGCGGCATGGGCGAGCGGCGCGAGATCGCCCGAGGCACCGACCGACCCTGACTCGGGGACGACGGGGGTGATTCCGGCGTTCAGCGTGCGCACGATGACATCGATGAGTTCGGGGCGGACGCCGGACCGGGCGCGGCAGAGTGACGCGGCGAGAACGAGCATCATGGCGCGCACAATGGGGACCGGGAGAGGCTCCCCGACCCCCGCGGCGTGCGAGCGGATCAGGTTTGCCTGGAGGGCTTGCAGTTCGGTTTTCTCGATGCGTTGGCGGCTGAATTTTCCAAAGCCCGTGTTGATGCCATAGTGGGTCGCGCCGCTCTGGGCGGCTTCCTCGAGGGCGGTCCGAGTCTCCCTGACGCGGCGGTGGGTCAGCGGGTCGATCTCAACTTCGCGAGCGAGAGACGCGACCTGGGCGATCTCCTCGTGCGTGAGCGGGGCGCCTGTCAGGACAAGGGGCGTGTCTTTGGTCATCCGCGTGTTCCGTGCCGCGGAAGCGGGGCACGCGTGAGAAGTTCCCGCGGGTCTCGCTTCAACTGGTGTCTCCCGGTACGCTATCCCGCGGTTCCGCGGCGTGCGCGGTGGGCAGAGGAGGTTCTGAGCATGGGCAACCCCGTTGTTTCGAACGGCATGGCGACCTGCACGATGGGCACCGCCCCGTGCACGCTGGCTTTCACGCCGAAGAACATGGTGACGATCGAGAACCAGCCCGCGGCGAACATCATGGACTATGTCCCGATGATGAACATCTCGGGATTCGGCATGTGCAATTCGCCTTCAAATCCGCAGGTCGCGGCGGCGACGGCGGCGGCGGCGGGCGTGCTGACGCCTCAGCCCTGCATCCCGGCGATCCCGGCCCCTTGGACCCCGGGATCGGCGAAAGTGCAGATCGGGTTCATGCCCGCGCTGAACAACTCCAGCAAATGCATGTGCATGTGGGGCGGGTCGGTCTCGGTGACCAACGCGGGAGCGGTGAAGACGACGATCCCTTGAGTCCGGGGCGGCGTGCGCGTCCGGCTCGGCTCAGGGCACGCCCAGTGCCTTAATGAGCTTGTCGGCCTGCCGCGCGGCATAAGTCGAGAGGGCGTTGTCCACCATATTCAGGGCGGACTCAACGCTCCAGAGTTGCTTCTTGTTGAAGCCCATCACGGTCTTCTCGTTCTTGTCGAGCGACCAGTAAACGATCGCGGCACCGACCACGACGAGTAGCGCCGCGGCCCAACCCCAGGTCCCGCCTCTCGTGAGGATCGTGATGACGCCGGCGACGCCGGAGAGGATGTCCCCGAACACCGCGACATTGTTCCCATCGCTCAGGTGGTCCGCCGCCTCGCAAAGCGCCACGGTGATCGCCGCCGCCCCGGCGACGCGCGTCAGCATCCTCTCGGTGACCCCGAACGACTTCTTGAGAAAGTCCTTGGTCTTCTCGAACGAACTCATCACCTGAGTGGTGTCGCCCGCGAGCTTGACGGAATTCTTGAAGCCCCCCGAGTTCATCGTGTCCCTGAGCGTGAAGATAAAGTTCGCGCAGTTCAGCAGCCCCCCGGCCCTCGCGATGAAACCGGGGCCTCCGGTCTTCTTCGCCAGCGGCTCGGCCTCGATCGTCGCCTTGGGCATCGTCGTGACCTTGACCTTCCCGCTCGCGGGGGCGATGTCGGCGTCCATCTTCTTTCCCTCGGCGGCGTAGACGAGCTTCATCAGCCCCCGCAGGGCGTTGACCGCGTCGGACTTCTTCTGCTTGACGATCGCCGGCACGAGGGCCTCGATGAACTTCGTCGACCGCTCGACGAACCCGGCGACCGCCTTCTTCAGGCTGTCGGGGGCCTTCTCGATCGAGCCGTGGATCTTGCCGGCCCAGTCGACGGTGGTGTTGATCATCTTGACCCAGTTCTCCTCGGGCAGCAGCTTCACCTCCTGCCCCCGGAGTGCCCGCTCGATGCGGCCGAAGAACCCGGAGTCTTTGAGCAATGCGGATTGGAGATGCGAGATCCGGTAGACCCACATCGCCTCGACGAGTTCCGCGATGAAACCGAGCGCCTTCTCGGGGTCCTGGTGCCACCGCGCCTGGGCGCACGCGAGTTCGAAGAGCCGCTCGAGCCGCTTGCCGTGTTCCTCGACATTGTCGCGGCATCGTTTCGGCACGCGCACGAGTCGTTTCTTGAGACTGTCGTACTTCGAACGGTCCTTGCGGGCGTCGTCGATGATGGTGTTGAAGTATCGCTTCTCCTTATCCGTGTCGATGATCTGGAGTACACGCTCGACCGCGGCGAGATAGCCGAAGACATTCCTGTCCTTCACCTGCCTCGCAGCCTTCCGGATCCCGGCGGCGAGCCCCAACGCCGCGGCGAGCGCGGAGTCCTCCGTGAATGTCGCGGTCGCGGGCACGGCGATCGCGACATTGCTGCGTTTGGCCTGGTCCACGAACATCGTCCAGGCGGTGTCGTCGTCGCCCCCGCCCCAGTAGTGCCACTGCCCGATCAGATAGGCGTCCATCGCCGCGGCGCTGAGGGCGTTGTCCTTGATCGTGAGAGGAGTGCCGAAGTACAGCGTCGTCCGGTCGTATTTCGATCGCTGCCTCGTGATCTTCGATGCTGCTTTCTCCGCGCGGTCGCGCGCCGCCTGAGCGTGCTGCTGCCACCTCGATGGGCCGTCACCGCCCGGCTGCTCGCGTTTCGCGTGGTAGTGGCTGTTCGCGTACACGCCCTGGAAGAACCGGATCCCCGCATCCTTCTCCTCCCAGTCGATCATCGTCGATGCGGCGATGACCTGAAACTCCTTCTGGACCTCCCCGTTCGCCCCGAGCACCGATTCGAACAGGGCCCGGTCGCGGCACCACCAAAGATTGAACTCCATCCCGATCGGGAACCGCATGGGGACGATCTTCTCGGCGAGCGTGCTGCTCGACCAGAACAGCTGTTCGCGGCGTGCGATCGGGTGCAGGATGCCGTGCCGATCGGAGCGGAGCGCCATACGCCAGGTGATCTCGCTGCTGATCTTCTTGTTCTTGACCCACGACTGGGACCGCGATGTGACGAACTGCTCTTCGTCTTTGTTATCCGCCGAGGCGTTCTCCAGGTCGATGAGAAAGTACGCATCGCGCACGGGCCTGAGCTTCCAGTTCCCCTTCGGCTTGTCGGGATGGAGCACACGCAGCGGTGTGGCGGCCATCGCGTTCATGAACCGCCTCCCGAATCATCGTCGCTTGTCCACTCGGGTAGCGCCCCGGCGAACAGCAGATAGCCCTCCGCGTCTTCGTACCCCGAGGCCGGATCGGGCTCGAAGGTCATTTTGTACTTCTTCCCCTCGTGGGGCGGCGGGAACCAGAGCACGAGCGTGCCACCCTCACCCTTCTCGCCCTCGCCTGCCGTGACCGTCTCTTTGTACGACCCGTCCTCGGACTCGAGTGTGTACCGGTCGTCATCGCTGCAGACCATCACCCCCGGATCGATCAGCACATAGGGGTACCCCTTCGGCTTCGAGTTCAGGGCGTTGTGCCGGTCCGAATCCGCGAACTGGCGGGACACGACCCGACGGATCGGCTTCCGCTTCGGGGGAGGAGGCAGCGGGACATCCTCGTCCTCCGGCGGCTCGCCCTCGAGGAGGTCGGCGGGGGTCTCAAAATCGTCTTCGTCCCAGAGAGCGGAGCGTGGCACGCCGGGTGGCGGCTCGTCGTATACCGGATCATCGGTCATCGCGTCGGTCCTTAGCTGCCGTGGAGGTCCTCGAGTTTTAATCTGACAGCATCGTCCAATCCTGGCTTGTCTTCGAGGTCGTTGTCTCGGCGGAACGCCTTCAGCGCATCGCGCGTTTCGTCGTCGATCCGTCCCGTCGGTTCGCACTCGTAGCCCAGGTTCTTGAGCCTCTGCTGCACACCGCGTGGATCATCGATCGGATCGAGCCCCCCCAGGTCGAGCTCGTAGGTCGGATCCGGGTCTCCGTCCAGATAGATCAGCCCCCGCTGCGCATCCGGTGGGATCGACAACTCGATCCACCCCTCCCCGTCCGTCCGCCCTTCTCGATCGACACCGTCCAGATTGAACACATACTCGGTGTCGGCGCGGGGTGTGTCGGCTTCGAGGACCTGCAGGCGGATCTTCGCGGGGACCCCCTTCACACGGAACCGGTGCTTCTGCTCCGTCGCTGCGGAGCGGTACTCGACCCTTCGCTCAGGGATTGCGATTCGGTCGCCGGGACGGAGCACATTGGGGTTCTTCCGAACGCGACGCAGCTCGGCGTTGTCTGGGTGCTGCCAGACGGTCTCCCAGAAGAAACCGTTTCGGTGGGCGATCGACCCGATGTCCTGACCGGCGCGGACGATGTGCCTGCCAGACCCGACCGGGGCGGCCCCTCCTCCATTCTCCGCGCCGCTCATTCGCGCTCTCCGGCACTGTCACCCTGTGCGGGCCGGCCCCCGAGCGCCTCGAGGCGCGCCTCGACGACCGCGCGGGTCATCTCATCCAGTTCGACATGCTCGATCGCGTGTTCTCCGATTCGGATCATGACTGCCTTCGCGTCCGCGCGGAACAGGGCCCACTCCGGCGGTTCGGGCGGATCGCACGCGAGGTACCAGGTCTCTCGGTAGTCGAACAACGCCGCGATCAGGGGCGCGT
>DLBY01000155.1:14901-15884 GCA_002480345.1 Phycisphaerales bacterium UBA7812
ATCAGGGGCGCGCGGAGGTGGGGGGGGAGCCCCTCTTTCACGAGGCGTTCGCTCGCCTCGAGGATGACGGTGTTCTCGCGATTCCGAAGGATCGCGTCCCGCATCCATGCGACGCGATCTTGTTCATCCTGCGCGTTGTTCTTCAGTTCCGCTTCGAGGAGTTCGACCGCGGGCTTGGTCCCGTTGTCCGCGACGCAGTCACTCGCGACATGCTTGTAGGGCTGGTCGGGCGCCAGGTGCTTCTTCCAGAACGAGAGAATCGCTGGCGTGGGTGGACGAACGGGGACACACAGGCGGATGAGGAGTTCCTGCCGAAGCTCGACTGAGGTGAACATCGGATCCGCACAGAGAACGCTCAGGGTCTCGTCGGCCGCCTTGCAGCGGTTCTCCGAGAGCGCGACGAGGACGCGCGCCAAAAGGAGCTGCCGAGCGGTTCCGCGGTAATCCTCCTCGGAGTCCAGACGCGTCAGGAAGCCATCGTTGAGCAAGTGGCGACGCAGAACGGCGTGCTCTTCCGGCGACTCACTGCGAGCCGCGCGTTCGGCTGCTTCCATCAACTCCATCGGCTCTCGGCTCGTCTTCGCGACCTGCGCGAGGTCCTGATCCATGTGCTGGCTCCTCCGCGTGTGTGCTCACGACTCCGCGAGTGTCTGCATCGTGCGCGGGCCGGCGATTCCATCCGTCGTCAGGTCGTCGCGATTATCCTGCCACCGGCGGATGGCGCCGACGGTGACCGACCCCGCGATGCCATCGACGGTACCGCTCTCCATGCCCTGCGCATTGAGCTGCGTCTGGACCCACTCCACGACTGCGCCCCGCGCCCCATTCCGGACCATCTTGCTGGACGCCGCCTGCTCGGTCGCGTCGTCCCATTCTCCTGATTCGGGAACGCCCAGCCGCTTCTGGAGATCCTTGAGCTTCTCGTTCGCTGGTTTGGGCTTCGGCTTGGGTTTGGGTTTGGGTTTGGGAATCTCATCGATGAC
>DLBY01000040.1 GCA_002480345.1 Phycisphaerales bacterium UBA7812
GCCCGCCTCGAGCCGGGAGACCGCGCCCTGATCGTCGATTTCGTCCTGTGCTCAGGGTCGCTCAAGGCCCTCGCGAAGCAGCGGGGGGTGAGCTACCCGACCATCCGGGGACGCCTCGACAAGCTGATCGAGCGGCTGCGCGGGATCGTCGAGGGCCGCCCGGTCGATCCGGTCGCCGAGGCGCTCGCGGGGCTCGTCGAGCGCGGGGAACTGAGCCAACGCGGCGCGCGCGAGGTGCTGGAGGTCGTCCGCGCGAGCCGTCCGAGGACCGGCTGACGCCCGAGGCCGACCAACAGCCGGGCAGCGATTCACCGAAGGGAGCGAAGCATGGATCCGTGGTTTACCGAGCAGGCAGCGGGCGTGGTGGGGGGTGTGCTGGGCGCCGTCATCGGCGGGGGCTTCGGCGGCATCGGGGGCGGCGTCGGCGGCCCCCTTGCCGCGATGGGCAAGGCGAAACCCCTCGTCCTCGGGATCTTCTACACCGCGATCGTCGTCGGCCTCGCGTTGCTCGGGGTGGGCGCGTACGCCCTCATCGACGGGCAGCCCTGGTATGTCTGGTTCTCCATCGGCATGCCGGGCGGCGTCACCCTGATGGTCATGGGCCCGCTGCTGTTCGTGATCAAGGCTCGATACGCCCAGCACGAGCAGCGCAAACTCGACGCCGACGCGATCCGCGCGGCGTGAAACAGATCGAAAAGGCGGATTGCCGCGCGATGGTTCACATCTCTCCACAGAACGAGGCCCGGGCGCAAGCCCGGGCTCTCAACTCCATCCCCTCTCGTCCTCCATCGCTCATCCCTCACACTCCGCGACAGCCACCTCACTGCCCGTCCCGCACATACCGGATCGCCCCATCAACCGATGCCTCGTCGTTCAGATAGCGCGTGCTCCCGTGTCGGGTCCAGATCTTCTCGTTGTCGAGCAGCCCGCTCTCGTGCAGGCGCCGTGAGGCCCAGGCCTTCAGCTCACCCATCGCCTTCTCGGGCGGGACCGGCGCCGACACGACGGCATGCACATGGTTCGTGCGGACATTGAGGGCGTGGATCGACCATCCCCTGAAAGTGCAATGCTCGCGGATGATGTTGTTGATGAGCTCCCGCATCGGAGGGGTCAGCAGAACCGGGTCGGACTTCAGTTCGTCCCGTTCAAACGACGCGCGAGCGCGGTCGGGTCCAAGGTAGGGCGTCCCGGGTGTTCTCGGCGAGGTGCGATCCGCGGATCCCCGCTCGTCGCCGTGGAGCCATGTGCCGTAGGTGGTCCAGGTGATGAGGTAGGCGAGGGGCGGTGGCATTGCCCGAGCATACTTCGGGTTGCCCCAGCGTCTGGAAGAACAGGAGAGCCCAGGCTTGCGCCAGGGCCTCTTTGGGGCATCGCGCGACTTACCATCGCCCATGACCACGACCGCCGACGCACCGAGTTCTCCCAACGACACCTACACCAGCCCGCTCGCGGCGCGGAACGCGAGCCCGGAGATGCTGAGGCTCTGGTCGCCCCGGCACAAGTTCAACACATGGCGTCGAATCTGGCTCGCGGTCGCGGAGGCCCAGCACGAGGTAACAAAAGACTGGGGATCGGGTACCGGTGCTTCGGATGGCAACGAACGAGCCCCTCGCGCGAGCGAGGGGAATCCTGGTGACGTGCCGGGGAATCCCCCCGCTCGCGCGGGGGGCTCATTGGGTCCGCTCGTGACGGCCGAACAGGTCGAGGCGTTGCGGGCGGTGGTGGAGCGGGGCATCACCGACGCCGAGATCGCGCGGGCGACGGAGATCGAGCGGGACCTGCGGCACGATGTCATGGCCCATGTCCACTGCCTTGGCGAGTCGTGCCCCGAGGCGAAGGCGATCATCCATCTGGGGTGCACGAGCCAGGATGTGGTGTGCAATGCGGATCTCATTACGATTAAGCGTTCGCTTGGGATAATCGCTCACAAGATCGACCGCGTCGTACTCGCGCTCGGTCTTCAATCGCACGAGCACCGCAGAACGCCAACACTCGGATTTACACACTACCAGCCGGCCCAACCGGTCACCGTTGGTCGACGCCTTGCCGCGTACGCCTATGACCTGACAATTGTCAGCGAACGCGTCGGTTCCAACTTCGATGAATTGCAGCCTCGCGGCTTCCGCGGTGCGACCGGAACTCAGGCGTCATTCATGGCCCTATTCGGTAATGATGCCGGCGCGGTCAAGCGGTTCGAAGACGATGCTCTTTATTGGGAGCGAATCGATGCTCCAGAACCGATGTTCCAACCACATGAGTTGACGGGGCAAACCTACCCACGAGTTGTTGATGCCCTCATCCTGTCGGACCTGGCATCGACTGCCGCCGTCCTCCACAAGATCGCCACCGACATCCGACTCCTCTCCAACCGCAAAGAAATCGACGAACCCTTCGGCTCCAAGCAAATCGGCTCATCCGCCATGCCCTACAAGCGCAACCCCATGCGCTGCGAGCGCATCTGCGGGCTCACCCGCTTCGTCATGAACCTCGTCGGCAACGCCTACGACACGGCCGCGACGCAGTGGCTCGAACGCACGCTCGACGACTCATCGAACCGCCGGCTCTCGCTCCCCGAGGCGTTCCTCGCCCTCGACGGCGCGCTCGACCTGATGCACAATGTCGCCTCGGGGCTGATTGTCCACGAGAAGATGGTCGAGAAGAACCTGATGCTCGAACTGCCCTTCCTCGCGACGGAGAACATCCTGATGGAGGCCGTCAAGGCGGGGGGCGACCGCCAGGAGTTGCACGAGCGGATCCGCGTGCACGCTCAGGAGGCTGGGCACCGCGTCAAGCACCTGGGGCTCGACAACAACCTGATCGACCTGCTCAAGGCCGACCCGGCCTTCGCGGCCGTCCACGATCGGCTGACCGGCGACGACCTGCTCGACCCGATGAAGTATGTAGGCCGCTCGGTCGAGCAGACCGAGCGGTTCGTCGCGGAGGTCGTCGAGCCTTTGCGCGAGCGGTACAAGGACGAGCTGGCGGGGGCGGGGGATACGGAGCCGCGCGTGTGATCAGGCGAAGTGCTGCCTGAGGAAGTCGGTCATCTTCGCGACCGTCTCGGGCAATGCGAGAGCAGATCGTCGGACGAGCGTGAGAGTCTCTTCATCGTCATCGAGAACATCGGATCTGGAGCGTGCGACTGTGATGGTCTGGATGCGCGTCCACACCTTCGTTGCTTTTCGGCGCGAAAGCTCGAACCCGCACTCTGGTCCCGAGGTTCGAATCGCCTCGATGAAATCGTCCCGGATCTTCTCGTTCGTTGTTGGTCCCGCGAGAAACTCGATCCACGCGCGTTTTCCACGCGGCCCGACTCGAAATGCGCCGAAGAGCCAAGCTTCAGCACCGAGCCCGTCATTCTTGTAGATCGGGGGAAGGAGGCTCCTCCAGGGGCTCGGAAAGAAGGCAAATCCCGACGCGCGAACATTTCCCATGATCCAGTCGGATTGGATCTCCGCCAACTGCTCCGCGAATGCTTGGGTGAGTCGGACGCGCGGATCGCTCTTCCGCTCAAAGATCAGATCCAGCGCCTGCCGGTGGTTCCGGTAGATCCGGTCCACGAGCTCGTCGATCTTGGGATCGTCCATGAATCGGCTCCGCAGCATCGCGAGGTAGTGCCCGACGAACACGCGGACCTCCTCGCCGATCGAGTCCTCGTTCCGACGCACGCACCGGTCGAGCGCCGCGTGCAACTGCCCGAAGTCGTAGGGGCACCACGCCTCATCGCTCGGCTCGTCGCCCTCGCGCGTCAGAAAGACGAAGAGCGGCTGGTGATCGGGGAACGCCGACGCGACGGTGCTCCGGTAGCGCTTCAGCTGGTTGGAGTGCTCGCCCGAGAAGATCTTGTTCTCGATCGCGACAACGATTTTCGGCTGTTCCGCGACGATCAGCAGGTCGATGTGCCGCCACTCCCGGCGGACCTGCACGCCCCGAAGATCAGCGCCATCGAGATCGATCGGGCTCAGCGGGCGCGCGTCAGCGGGTGCGTTCCGCAGGATGTCCATGAGCGCCGTGCTGAGGAAGAGCTGGCCCTGCCCGTGGCTCTCCGCCGGGTCCAGCAGCCAGGCGAGGAAGTTCGAGTGCCGGATCTCGGCGTGCACGATCCCCAGCGCGTCGAAGATATTGAGCCGGCCGATCTCCGCCTCGAGCTCCGCGAGTTCGTCGTTCTCGACGACGAACCGTTCGAGCGCCCGGATCGCGTCGGCGTTTGCTTCGGCCATGCGGAAAAGGATACCGAAAACGCGTGGATGCCCCGTGCCGGTCAGTTTTCAGTCGCGTCCAGCGTGGCGTCCCGGCTCGGCGCGGGGCGAACGCTCTTCCTCCGCTTGGGGGTCGCGTCGACCATCTTCTCCCACTGCTGCTCGGTGAAGAGCTGGATGCCCCGCTCGGAGGCCTCGCGGATGATCGCCGATCGGGTCGAGGTGCCCAGCTTCTCGTGGATTGCGCGGACATGGCACTCGATCGTGCGCACGCTGCGCTCCTGCCGCTCGGCGATCTCGTTGTTCGAGCGGCCCATCGCGAGGTCGTAGATCGTGCGCTTCTCGGCGGGCGTGAGCGCTTCGAGATCACCGAAGTCCGCGGTTTCCAGGATGTGGATGCGCCGCGCATCGGTGATCATGGTCCCGACCGGTGCGTGCATGATGACGCTCAGCGTGCCGCGCATGCCGTACGCCGCGGGGTCGAGCGGGATGACGCGGCAGAGCCACGCCTTTCCGCCCCAGAACTGGAGGAAATCGCGGGCCTCATTGTTCCGGATGACTTCTTCCATCAGAGTCATCCGCTCGGTCGCTTCCGCAGAGCCGGGCCGCAGGTCGCGGTGGGTCGTACCCGTGAGTTGCTCGATGGTCTGGCCGGCGTTGTGCGCATAGGCGCTATTGCACGAGATCACCCGGTGGTGTTCGTCGCGGATGACCGTCGCGACGCCCGGAACGGACGCGAGCACAGAGGCCGCGGAGGGCGTGGCGGCATCCGGTCTGCCGAAGGAATGGAGGGGTGAAGCGGTTGACATGACAATTCCTCAGGGCCGCGCGTCGCGGCGTTCTAGGTTGTGGTCGCATCGGCGCGGCCCGGGGGCGCGTCTCGATCTGTCCACGGATTGCGTGTTCGGCCGGGCGGCGTCGCGCCGGCCTGCTCAATTCACCGCGGGTGGTGGGCCTCGGTGGGTGTGACAAGGCGGGATCGCGGGTCCCGGGGCCCGTCGGGTTTCCGACGCCCCCTCGACGATCAGATCCCACTCCTGGGGTGTGAAGCCGTGCACGCCCCGTTCGGTCGCGAAACGGACGAGCGCCGAGCGTGTGGAGGTGCCCAGTTTGCGGTGGATCGACTCCACATGGTTCTCGATCGTGCGCACGGAGCGGAACTGCCGCTCCGCGATGTCGTTGTTCGAGGCCCCGAGGGCGAGGTCGTACAGGGTGCGGAGTTCCGACTTCGTGAGCAGCGCAAGGTCATCGAGATACGCGGTGCGCAGCACGCGTCTGGGTTTCGAGGTCGGTTCTTCGATGTCCGCGAGATCGCCCTCTCGGACGATGCAGAGCACGCCCCGGTATCCGAACGACTCCGAATCCAGCGGCAGGATCCGGCAGACGAGCCGCTTGTCGCAACCGAACTGGAGAAAGGTGGCGGGCTCACCCGTATTGATCACTTCCCGGATGACCGCCTCCCGCTCGCGTGCGGCGGGCTCGGGGAGGATGTCGCGGAGCGTGGTCCCGAGGAGCTTCTCGCGAGGGATATCGCAGAACGAAGCGAACGCGTCGTCACACCAGCGCACGCGGAGTTCCTCGTCGCGGACCATCGCGGCGAGCCCGTGCACCCCAGCGATCGTGTTGAGCGCATCTCGCGTGACCATAAAAGGTTTGGCCTCGATTTGGATTCCGCGCTGTTGCATCGAGAGATCGGTTCCCGGAATGACGCTTCATGAAGACCCCAGCCGGGTCTTCTAGCATTACGGGGTTTCCACGAGGTACACACGCGGGAAGTCATCGGGCGGTGCACAATCCGCAAAAGTACTGAACCAGGGCATGGTTCGGCGGCAGCCCGCGTGAGGCGGAGAGCGAACCCGGGCCTGTCGTTCGAGGCGAGGAGGGCGGGCGCGTTCGTGGCGCGTTGGCGACCACACGATGCACGCGCCGCGGAAAGAAGGCGGTGCCGGGGGGCCAAAACGAAGAAAACGGCCCCGTGAGGCCGTTTTCTTCGATCTCGCAAGCCGGCCAATCGCCACGGCCGACCCGTGCCACCCGCCGAGACGGGTGTCCTACGCACCACCAAACAGAATGCGCCAAAAATACGGCGCAACCAGAAAAATCGGAGAAAAACTCAAGTTTCAGGTGTGGTCCAATAAAACACCCGTTCGCGATCAATCAGGCGGTTAGTGCCCCAATCTCGTGAGCATCCGTTCGAGCATGTCCCGAGCGACATGTTCATGTCCGCCCGGGTAGGTGCGGATCGAGATCGCGGTTCCGCCGTCAACGAGCCGGCTCGTGATGTTCACCTTGCTGATCTGCCGACCGTCATTGGGGCGGGCGACAACATGTCCCCGGTCGTCCGTGGCGTCCGTGCTTGTGACGGTGTAGCCGCGCCGCTCGAGCACCATTTCAGCCGCAGCGATAACGGAGTGAACGGGGACATCCGGGGGGAGCGTGGTGTGGAGCGTCCCCATCCGGTAGACCGCGAGGTACTGCTCCTGGCCGTGCCAACCGATGTCGCTCTTGGGGCCCGCGCATCCCGCGAGGATCGCGAGCCCGCACATGCCCACGAGGCGGAGGCGCGGCGGGGTCATTTTCCGCGTCGCGGGTGGGCGGCGGGGCGGATTGGCGTTGCGTCTGGGGCCCATCGTTGCATATCCAGATCGTCCACGCTGAGGCGATCGCGCCATTCTTCGAGCGCCTCGACGAGCAGCGGGTCAAGGTCCGCGAGCCCTTGCGCAGACGGATGGCCCTCGTGAGTCGGGCGGGCGGGTGAAGGTGGGGCCTCCGGTGCCGGTTCCGGGAGCGGTGGGGGTTCCGAACCTCGATTCGGCATCGGGAGATCGAGCCGGGTTCCGAGCGAGGGCGAGGGGGGCTTGCGGCCGGGGCGCTTTGGTTTGGTCGGACGAGGGCGAGCGGTCGGGGTCGGATTGGGCACGACGCGCGACGGTGCTGTTGGGCGTTGCGATTCGGCGGGCGGGTGTGGCACGCCGAACTCCGTGAGCCAGGCCTCGATCGAGTACCGATCGAGCGGGACCTGGGCGCGCAGGGCGTGCCCCCGCGCCCGAGTTGGTGCGCGCCCATCCTCCACGAGGTGATGCAGGAATCGCTCGCTCGGGATGCTGCCGGCTCGGCGTCTGCGTGCGGCCCTACGGAGGCGGGCGTCGCTGCTGACGACTTCGAGCGGATTGCCTCGGTGGTAGCGATCGATGAGTTCCTCGATGACATCGTCCGCCTCGCGGTTCGTACCCGAGTAGATGACGAACGCATGGTCGAGGCGCACTCCCGAATCGGCGGCGCCGGTGCCGCCATCGCAGACGACAGTCAGGTCGCGCGACGCGTAGCGGCTCCGGGCGATGAGACGGATCAGGCCCGGGACGCCCGGATCGGCGAGTTCCGGTGGGAGCACCCCGGTCGTGTGCAGCACATTGAAGGCGTCGACGATGAGCATGGGTTGATCCCGCGGTCCTGTTCGGGGTGCCGATTAGGTGATCGAACTGGGGTGCGACAGACCGCTGAGTCTTGATTCCGGAGCGTGGCGCGGCTTTACTTGAGGCCTTTCCCGATCCATTCGGGTCCGGGTGTCTTCGGGTCATTGTTCGGCCCGGACGCGTTCCGGGCCCTGTCGTTCCGGTCGGACACACACCGGCAGCATCACCGAGAGCGTAAGGAGCTCGAATGGCGATCCGTATCAAAGCCCGCGGCGGCGAGAGCGCCGATCAGATGATGAGGCGCTTCAAGAAGCTCTGCGAGAAGGAAGGCCTCACGAAGGACATCAAGCGGAAAGAGTACTTCGAGAAGCCTTCCGAGCGTCGCCGTCGCGCCGCGCGAAAGGCGGAGAATCGCCGCATGAAGTCCGACGGCTGAGGGCAGGGCCCGCGGCCGGCACAGGGCCGCGTCCGACCGTGAGCACACACGGGACGATGCGGCCGATTTTTTTATTCGGACGGTCCACGGGCCGACGATGATGACTCCACCGGCGTTGACGCGCCGGTTTGGTCTTGTTCCCGGTTCGCCTCCTGCGTCGCAGGTCAAGCGGGTCGGACGCGTGATGTGACAGAGGGATACCGTCGGTCTTCGGGCCGCGGCCTGCACCAATCGGCAAGAAAGGGTCATCGATGATCCCGACACTCGGCGCGATCGCCGACATCAGCCCCGCGTATTACCTCGCTCCTGTTGGGGGCGTCGCCGCGCTGTTCATGGCGATGACATTCTCGAAGAGCGTGATGAAGCGTTCCGAGGGTGACGAGGACATGGTGACGATCGCCCAGGCGGTCCGCGACGGCGCGATGGCGTATCTCACCCGTCAGTACAAGGTCGTCGCGGGCGTGTTCGTCCTGCTCGTCGCGTTCCTCGCGGTGATGTGGGGCCTGGGCCTCCAGAGCCCGCTGACCATGCTGGGTGTCCCGGTCGCTGGGTTCCTCTCGGGTCTGTGCGGCTGGTTCGGCATGAAGATGGCGACCAACGCGAGCGCGCGCACGACCTTCGCCGCCAAGGAGTCGCTTAACGAGGGGCTCACCGTCGCGTTCCGTTCGGGCGCGGTCATGGGCCTCGTCGTGGTCGGCTTCGCGATCCTCGACATCTCGTTCTGGTTCCTGCTGTTCAACGCGATCGGCGAGAGCATCGGGCTTGATTCGCTCGAGGTGATCACGACCGTCATGCTGAGCTTCGGCATGGGCGCGTCGACGCAGGCGCTGTTCGCCCGCGTGGGCGGCGGCATCTACACGAAGGCCGCGGATGTGGGCGCCGACCTCGTCGGCAAGGTCGAGGCGGGCATCCCCGAGGACGACCCGCGCAACCCCGCGACGATCGCCGACAATGTCGGTGACAATGTGGGCGATGTCGCGGGCATGGGTGCCGACCTCTACGAGTCGTACTACGGCTCGATCCTCGCGACGCTCGCGCTGGGCGCGGCGGCGGCGGCGGCGATCGGTTCCGGCTCCAGCGAACTGGCGATGCGGCTCGCGGCGGCGCCGCTGGGCCTCGCGGGCATGGGCATCCTCTGCTCGATCGTGGGCGTCTTCACCGTGAAGGCTTCGGACAACGCGAGTTTCGCGCAGCTGCTCAAGGGCCTGCACAAGGGCGTGTATGTCGCCTCCGGGCTCATCATCGTGCTCGCGCTGGGCTTGCTCTACTTCCTGTTCGGGACGGGCGACACGGCCGGCCAGCTCGCGGGCATCACCACCTGGTGGGGCCTGGGCCTCTCGATCATCTCGGGTCTGATCGCGGGCAATGTCATCGCGTACGCGACCGAGTACTACACCTCGTACGAGCACAAGCCCACGCAGCGGATCGCCGAGCAGGCGCTCACGGGTCCCGCCACCGTCATCATCTCGGGTATCGCCGAGGGCATGAAGTCGACCTGGGCGTCGCTCATCGTCGTTGTTATCGCGATCATCGCGGCCTTCAGCTTCGCGGGCGGTGGTGACTCGTTCCTCATGGGTCTCTACGGCGTGGGTATCGCCGCCGTCGGCATGCTCTCGACGCTGGGCATCACGCTCGCGACCGACGCGTACGGCCCGATCGCCGACAACGCGGGCGGCAACGCCGAGATGACCGGGCAGCCCCCGCATGTCCGCGAGCGGACCGACATGCTCGACTCGCTGGGCAACACGACGGCGGCGACGGGCAAGGGCTTCGCGATCGGTTCGGCGGCGCTCACGGCGCTCGCGCTGTTCGCGGCCTACATCCAGATCGTGCAGACGCAGATCACGACGCAGTCCGGGGCCTACATCGAGAAAGGCGCCTTCTCCGCCCCCGCTGGCGACGAGGACGGCGTCTTCGCGGTGTACGAGGGATACGGGAAATTCGCGATCGTCGACGCGGAGGGCGCCGTCGATGGCGGCATGTTCCTCCGTGCTCATGATTCGCACGGCCGGTTGGCACGCCCCCCGTTCGAGAAGGGTGAGGTCATCGGTGATGTCACGCGCGACGACGATCGCTACACGATCGCGGCAGAGGTTGACCACGGCGATCACCCCGACCGGGTCGTGATCACGGCGGCGTCCTCGAGCGACGGCGAGATCGCTGATGTCCTCGCCTTCTACGATGTCACGATCGCCAACCCGCGCCTCCTGGGCGGCATCTTCATCGGCGTCATGCTCGCCTTCCTGTTCTGCGCTCTCACGATGAACGCGGTGGGCCGGGCGGCCTACTCGATGATCGACGAGTGCCGCCGGCAGTTCGGCAAGATCCGCGACGGTCTCCGCGCCACGGGCATGAGCGAGGAGGATGTCAACAACCCCGACAACTGGCCCAAGACCGGCGTCGATGTTGAGGGGCACCACTACCCCGACTACGCGAACTGCGTCGCGATCTCGACCGCGGGTGCGCAGAAGGAGATGGTTGTCCCGGCGGTCCTCGCGATCGTCATCCCGATCGTCGTGGGCCTCGTGCTGGGCGTCCCGGGCGTCATGGGCCTGCTCGCGGGCGGGTTGACCTCGGGCTTCGCGGTCGCCGTGTTCATGGCGAACGCGGGCGGCGCGTGGGACAACGCGAAGAAGCTGCTCGAGTCCTACGGACGCATCACCGCCGATGACTTCCTGGACAACGAGGGTGTTCGCAACAAGGTCCCCGCGGCGGTGCGCGACGCGATCGCGGCCCGTGCGAGCGACATGCGAGCGGCCGGGCAGGGCGGCGAGTATGTCTACGGCAAGGGCTCCGACGACCACAAGGCGACGGTCGTGGGCGACACCGTGGGCGACCCGTTCAAGGACACCTCGGGCCCCTCGCTCAACATCCTCATCAAGCTCATCTCGGTCGTGTCCGTCGTCTTCGCGGGCCTGATCGTGAAGTTCGGCCCGATGCTCAGCTCGGCCCTGGGCCTCTGATCCGATCCGCTGACATCCGTTGACCCACGAAACCCCGCGAGCGATCGCGGGGTTTTTTCGTTGGACAGGAAAAATTCCACTGAGAATCAGTCTCAACTAGAGAAGGCCCAGCACAACAGGCCTACAAATGAACGCACTTCCGGGCAGGGATGCCCGGCTGACTGACGGGCCGAATACGCGAACACATGACCAGCGCACCCGCACAAACCGAGATGGCCGCCCGCGGACGGCAGCTCCGCGAGGGATCAGAGGCGTGCCCGTTCCTGCACGGCGTGTCGGGCCGAGGCAGAACGCAGACCGGTGCACCCGAGCGTTCGGAACCGAGCGGGGTGGTCATCGCCCGCAGCCGAGCGATTCGCTGGTGGCTGGTCATGGTCGGCGTGGCGTGCGTCGCGCTCGGCGCGGTCGGGGTCATCGTTCCGGGTCTCCCGACGACCGTTTTTCTGCTGATCGCGTCGTGGTGCTTCGTTCGCTCGTGCCCGGTGCTTGAACGGGTGCTGATCCGGAACCGGTTCTTCGCGCCGTTCGTGCGGTACCTCCAGCCCGGCGCGGTCATGCCGACGCGGGCTCGGGTGGTGACCACGATCGTGATGTGGGTCGCGACGGTTGCCAGCGCCGCGCTGCTCTTCGAGCGGGGCGTTCACGCCGCGGTTCCGGTGTGCGTTGTGCTCGCCGCGGCGGTTGGGACGATCGCGGTGTGGCGCGTTGCACGGGCGCCTCGGGCGGCCTGACTCTTTTCAGATCCGCTGGCCCATCAATCCCAGAATGCGCTGGGCGGTCCGTTTCTCGTCCTGCTCTCCTGCCTCGAGCGTGTGGTCCGCGAGCGTCCGGTACAGCGCGTCGCGCTGCAGATACACCGTCTCGATTTCATCGAGCATGTCGGCGCCCGTCAGGCTTGGTCGGCTCGCGGTCTCCGTTCCACGGAGTCGATCACGCAGCACGCTCGGTGACGCATGCAGATACACGATCAGGATGCGGCCATCGTCCCGCTCTTTCATGAGCAGGTCGGCCGCGCCGGGCGCTGTCGGGGTGCCGCCTCCCAAAGCGAGCACGCGCTGGAATGAGCAGGACGGCTCAAGTTCTGAACCGAGCGCGGTGAACTCGGCATCGCGGAACGCCCGCAGGCCGTGCGTATTGATCGCGTCCGCGGCGTCGCGGGCGTCAAGCAGTGCGGGGGTTCGGTCGTCGAGGTCTGCGAACGGGAGACCCGCGGCGTCCGCCACGATCCGACCGATCGTCGATTTCCCGCTGCCGCGGAGACCGATCAGGACGAGGGTGGGGGGGGTGACGGGCGCGTGCATCGACGATGCTCTATTCTGCCGCCCGGCCGCGCCGTGGTCGGGTCGCGGCCCAGCGGATCAATCTTTGACGCGAGAGATGTAGGAGCCGTCCTCGGTCGAGACCTTGATCTTCTCGCCGATCTCGATGAAGGGGGGGACGCGGGTCTTGAGGCCCGTGTCGCACTCGGCTTCCTTGAGCTGGTTGGTCGCGGTCGCGCCCTTCACGACGGGTGTGGTATCGGTGATGGTGACCTCGACGGAGGCGGGGAGTTCGATCGTGACCGGCTTTTCCTCGTGGAACAGCATGGTGCACGAGGTGTTGGGCGCCATGTAGAGCAGGGCGTCGCCCAGCAGGTCGGGCCCGACCTCGACCTGGTCGTAATCCGAGAGATCCATGAAGGTGCCGCCGCCGGCGCCGTCGCCGAACAGGAACTCCATCTCGCGACGATCGAGCGTGGCGCCCTCGACGGTATCGGAACTGTTGAAGCGCTGCTCCTTCATGCCCGCACCATCGACCGCGCGCATCTTCGCCTGGATGTAGGCGGGCCCCTTTCCGGGCTTCACATGATCGGTCTTGACGACCACATACAGTTTGCCGGACAGGTTGATCGCAACGCCGGGCTTGATCTCGTTCGCTTTCATCGGTGGGGTTCCGCTGCTCGTCCGCGGGAGGCGGGCGGGGCCTTGCCCCCTCGCAGGGGGCGGTTTCGTTGGGAGGGCTATGGTAGATCGCCGGCGGGCACGGATCGGCCCGGGCCTCGCCGAAATCCGCCTGTTCTCCCCGCATCACGGTGATTTTCCGTCTTGTGCATGCCCTCGGAGGAGCGATGATGTCCACCGCCGACCGAATCGACCGCCGCGCGTTCCTGGGACGAGCGAGCGCTGCGCTGGGGCTCGCTGCCCTGGGATCCACCCGCGGGCTCGCCCGGGCGTCCGCCCCCGGGGGGGCGCTCGGTGCCGCGGGCCCCGTTGACTCGCCCTTCGACTGGGCCGAGATCCGCCCCGGCGTCTTCGCGACGACCAACCTCGCGACCGGGGGCAACTGTCTCGCCGTCGCGGGGGGCGGCGCGTGTCTGCTGGTGGACACGAAGTTCCCCGCGTTCATCCCGCGGATCGCCCGCGATGTCGAGATCATGACCGACCATGCGCCGACCCATGTGCTCAACACCCATCACCACGCGGACCACAGCGGCGGAAACATGCTGTTCACCGACACCGCGGCGGTGATCGCGCACGAGAACGGGCTCCCCCGCGTGCGCGATCAGTTCCAGCGCAATCTCTCGGGCATCACGGGCGGGCGTCGCCTCGCGGCGCGGCTCCCGGAAGCGGACCGGCGCGCGACGATCGAAGATGTCGCCCGCCTGCTCGACCGAGCGGGCGATTACACCGCGGAATCGTGGGTCGCGAACACGCCGGTTTCAACGGCGCGAACCGGGCTCGACCTGGGCGGACGCCGAGGGGCGGGCTGGGCGGAGATCCGGCACTTCGGGCGCCCCAGCCATACCGACAATGACCTCGTGCTCCACCTGCCGCACGCGAATGTGCTCCACACGGGCGATGTCGTCTTCAACGGGTTGCACCCCTATTTCGATGCGAACGGCGGCTGCAGCAGCGCGGGCTGGCTCGAGACGCTGACCGATCTCGACGACCTGTGCGACGACGAGACCGTCGTTGTCCCGGGGCACGGGCCCTTCGGCACCCGCCTGATGATCCGTGAGCAGATCGCGTACATCGAACGCCTCCGGGATGCCGTCAAGCAGGGGCTCGACGAGGGGACGCCGCTCGAGGAACTCCGCACGCGGACCTTTCCGTTCATGGAGGGGCTCGGGCTCGAGAACCTCCGCGAGAACGCGATCGTGTTTGTCTACAACGAACTGACCGGGGGCTGAGCACGCCCGATTCTCCGGCACTCGGTCGGGCCCTCGGGCGGGCTCTCGCGCTGGTCGTGTATGCTCTGCGCCTTTCGCAACTCAACCGAAAGGCGCCGCCATCGACACCGACAGCCTGCTGAAGATCCTTGCATTCGCGCTCTACGCCGGTGTGTTGCTGATCATCGGCTATCTCGCATCGAAGAAGATGCACGACATCCGCGACTACTTCGCGAGCGGGAAACGCCTCGGGTTTATCAATGTCGCGTTCAGCAGCCGGGCGACGGGCGAATCCGCCTGGCTGCTGCTGGGGCTCACGGGGAGCGGGTATCTGCTGGGCGCCAAGGCGTTCTGGGTCGTGCTGGGCGAGATGCTGGGCGTCGGCATCGCCTGGATCCTGATGGCGAAGCGGTTCAAAAGGCTGACCGACAAGTACGACTCGATCACGGTGCCCGACTTCCTGGAGAGCAGGCTCCGCGATCCGAGCCACTGGCTCCGCCTCATCGCCTGCGGGACGCTGCTGATCTTCGTGCCGATCTACGCGGGGACGCAGGTCTTCGCGGCGGGGGGCGCGTTCCACTCGTTCCTCGGGTGGAACCACTACATCGGCGCCGCGGTCGGGTTCGGTGTCGTGCTGCTCTACATCACGCAGGGCGGGTTCACCGCGGTCGTCTGGTCCGATGTCTTCCAGGGCTCGCTGATGATGCTGGGCCTCGTCGCCCTGCCCATCGTGGGGTTGCTCGAAGCGGGCGGGGTGACCAACATCATCGAGTCGCTCCGTGCGATCGACCCCAACCTGCTCACCCTGCACGGCCCCGAGCACGAGGTCTACGGGCTCGGCTGGACGCCCCTCAACATCCTCTCGATCGTCGGGCTCGCGATGATCGGCATCGGGTTCCTGGGCTCGCCGCAGGTCTTCGTGCGGTTCATCTCGATCAAGAGCGAGAAGGAGATCCTGCCCGGCACGATCGTCGCCCTCGCTTGGACGCTGCTCGCCGACGGGGGCGCCGTGCTGGTGGGCATCGTGGGGCGGGTGCTGTTCAGCCCCGCGGACCTCGGGACGGCCGACAACTTCCACGAGTCGATTCTCCCCGTCATGTCCGACACGCTGCTCCCCGCGTTCTTCAGCGGGCTCTATATCGCGATGGTGCTCAGCGCGATCATGTCGACGATCGACTCGTTGCTCGTCGTCGCGTCGTCCGCGGCCGTGCGCGATTACTGGCAGAAGACCCGCCACCCCGACATGGCCGACGACACGCTGATGACTCTCAGCAAGGTGCTCACCGTGTCTCTCGCGCTCATCGCCTTCGCGATCGGTATCGGGATCATGCTCTACGACATCGAGAACGGCGTCTTCTGGATCATCATCTTCGGGTGGTCGGGCATCGCCGCGACCTTCTGTCCCACCATCGTGCTGAGCATCTTCTGGTCGAAGCTCACCGCCCTGGGTGCGAAGTGCTCGATGATCGCGGGTTTCCTCAGTGTCCCGCTCTTCAAGTTCGCGGCGCCGTCGCTGCTCGACAGTCTTGGGATGGAACCGCTCAAGGAAGGGCTGGCGGCGCTGGAGGTGCTGCCGCCCTCGTTCGCGGTCGGGATGCTCGTCGCACTGGTGGTGAGCCTTTGGGACACGAAGGGGCGCGCCAAACTCGAGGGCGTCGAGGCGGAGCTATCGGACGCCGCGGCGCGGAGGTGCGGGCCCAACGGGTGATAACCCACTTGTGCGCGCCAGAGTTTGATGGGCTTGTGGCTCTCGTTTCCTGAATCCCGTTGCTCGGATTCGGTGCTCGGGTACGCTCTGGCAGCACCCCGAACGCCGGGGCGTCGGTTGGAGAGAGACCGGAGCGATTGAGACATGAACCAGAAGACCTGCGCCATCGTCGCGGCTCTGTCGAGCCTCGCGTCCCTCGCCTCGGCGGGGCAGTACAACATCGGTTTCCGCCACTATACCGGATACGAGGACCCCGCTGATCCACTCGCGGGACTCTCGATGTGCGTCGATGCGAACGAGACCGAGGGGTATGTCGACTTCACCTTCTCGCTCGACGCGTTGTCGGGGGTCGGCACGATCAAGTCGATCTGGTTCGAACGCCCGCTCGAACTCGGAGACGCGTCGGATATCACCTCCCTCGGGCAGGTCGATCTTCGACTCGGGCGTGGCAAGCGGAACCCCGCGGGCGCCACGGGTGAACTCGACTGGGACGGCACGGAGGAACGCCTCAGCCGAAAAGGGGGCGCCGCGAACGGGATCGACGCGGGTGAATCGCTCACCGTGCGATTCGAGGCGGGCGAGGATTTCTTCGCCGGTGGGCTCGCGGCGTTGCTCTCGGGTGACGCCCGGGTCGCGTTTCACCTCCAGCGGCTCGGGGCGAACGCTCAGGAGAGCGCACACTTCGTGAGTTCTGGAGGCACGCCCCTGCTGACCGCCGTCCCGCTGCCCTCCGCGGGCCTGCTCGCGGCCGCCGGGCTCGGCGTGGTCGCGGGCCCACGCCGTCGGCGCTGAGAACCCCGTTCGGGACACCCCTCAGATCGAGGATTCCATCGACTCCACGCGCCGCGCCGCGGCCTGCGCCAGCGTTGCCGCTGAGCCGGGCCCGAGGTCGAAGTAGAGCGAGGGCTCGATCAGCTCGAGTTCGCTGAGCAGCGTTTCCCCGCCGGGGCCGTCCATGACATCGATGCGCGCATAGAGCGGGTCGAACGGGCAGGCCTCGATCGTGCGCACCGCGAACGCGACCTCCTCGGGAGTCGCGTCTCCGCGGGCCCGCACCGCCTCCTCGTCGCCCGCGAACCGCCTGGATTTCTCGACAACATGGGTGACCAGCCCGTCGATCCAGACGATCGCCCGCTCGGGGCGCCCGCCCGTCGTTCCCTCGACACTGGGCAAGTAAGGCTGCACGATCGCTTCAGAGGCGCCGTTCCAGCTCGCGACGAACGCGTCCGCGTCTCCGAGCGAGTCGGGGGTGAACCGCTGCGTGCGCGCCGATCCCGCCGAGATCGCGGGCTTGACGACGACATCATGCCATCCCCGCTCGCGGGCGGCGGTTGCCGGTGTCGTCGGTGCGTCCGCGCCGACCACCAAGGTCGGGACGATCGGCACGCCGCGGGCCTCGAGTTCGAGCAGATAGCCTTTGTGCATGTTCCATCGCACGATCTCGGGCCTGTTCCAGAGCCTGGGCACGACATCAGGGCGATCGAGCCACGCCGCGAAGGCGTCGGCTTTGCGGGCGTAGTCCCAGGTCGCGCGGATGAGCAGCGCGTCGTACGGCGCGAAGTCCGCGTCCGGGTCGTCCCAGACAACCGGCTCGGCCTCGTGCCCGCGCGCACGGAACGCACCGACGAGCGGGCCCTGGTCCGGATCGGGCTCGGGAAGCGGGTCGCAGGTGAGGAGGGCGAAACGCATCACAAAAGTCTCCCCGGGGGTCTGTTTGGTGCGGCGTTGCCTGCTATTATTTTCAGAAGATCCTGAAATCATTGCCGCTGCGTGGGCGAAAACAGCGTTGGAACCCACCGTTCGGCAAGACAATAGCCATGGAGCACAGGATGGCAACCGGCAGCAGCCCAGTCAACAGCGCGGCGCCAACCGACCGCGTGTCGCGCTCTCGGACGATCTATCGCCCCCTTCCCGAGCACGCCCATCTCGACGCGGCCGATCCGGGCCTGCTCGGCGCGGTCGTGCGCGGCGAGGCCCGCCTGACGCCCGAGCAGGCGCTCACGCTGCTCACCGATGCGCCGATGCACACGCTCGGGCGGTATGCCGACGCCCGTTGCCGCGAAGTGCACGGCGACTCGATCCGGACCTATGTGATCGACCGGAACATCAACTACACGAATGTCTGCACCGCGAAGTGCACCTTCTGTGCGTTCCGGCGTGACGCGACCGATCACGACGCGTACACGCTCGAGAAGGAGGAGCTGTTCGCGAAGGTCGAAGCCCTGCGCGCGATCGGCGGCACGCAGGTGCTCATGCAGGGTGGCATGAACCCCGACCTCCCGCTGGATTGGTACCTCGATCTGCTCAGCGAGATGAAGGCCCGCTTCCCGGGCCTGCACATCCACGCCTTCAGCCCTCCCGAGATGATCGAGTTCGTGAACTTCTTCGACCCGCCCGGCAAAGACCTTGAAGAGAAGATCCGCTGGGTCATGGTCCGCCTGCAGCAAGCGGGGCTCGACAGCCTCCCGGGGGGCGGGGGAGAGATCTTCGCGCCCGCGGTCCGCAGCAAGATCGGGCTGGGCAAGTGCACCGCGGAGGCGTGGCTGACGACGATGTATGTCGCCCACTCACTCGGGATGTACACCAGCGCAACGATGATGTTCGGGCACATCGAGGGGTACGCCGATCGCGTGCACCACATGCGGCTCGTCCGCGAGTGGCAGGACCGCGCCCTGCTCGAGTTCGGGACCGGGGAGCCCCCGGTCTCCGTCGCGGGTGATCCGAGCATTGCGAAGCCGACCACGGGCGGGCACTATGTCTCCTTCATCGCGTGGCCCTTCCAGCGTGAGAACACCCCGCTCGGACGCGTCAAGGAATGGCCCCACCCCGGGGATCTCGACGAGCAGGGCGCCGGCACCTTCCCGGGAGACGCCGTCGCGACGCTCGACGGGAGCGGTTCCAAGGCGGACCACCCAGAGTTCGGACGCCGCGTGCGCATGGCGGGCGCGACCGAATACCTGCGCACGCAGGCCCTCAGCCGGCTCTTCCTGGACAACATCTACTCGATCGGCTCATCGTGGGTCACGATGGGCCCCCACATCGGGCAACTCGCCTTGCACTACGGCGCCAACGACATGGGCAGCGTCATGATGGAAGAGAATGTCGTCTCCGCCGCGGGGACGACCTACTGCCTCGATGAGCCCGTTCTGAACCACCTCATCCGCACGGCCGGGTTCACCCCGGCGCAACGCGACAACACCTACGACATCCTGCGGGTCAACACGGGGCCCGACAGCCCCGACCTGCAGGTGGACGACTGGTCGCAGCACCGCGCCAAGACTTTGCACCAGCAGGCGGCGCACAGCACGGCCGAGCTGACGGTGGGTTCCACAGACTGAGTGCCCGGCGGGGCGTCCGACACCCTGCGTCATTGAGTCACCCGTGCTCTGGTACCCGGACGGGCTCGCTATTCCTGTGTGCCTGTGCGCCCATTTTTGAATGCGCTTGCATCGCGGCAATGAAAAGCGGACCTTGTATGGTGGGAATGCCGGCGCCAGCGGTATCGCGGTGTGCGGTCCACACGAACGACGGGCACAGAGAGAAGGAACTGACCGATGCGCACGCTGAAGATCCGGCTTCCGATGATGGTCGCGATGCTGATGGGGTTGAGTGCTCCGGCAATCGCCCAGCAGGTCTTCACCGGTCTGGGTGTCGAGTACATCCACGAGGGATTCACCGATCCGAGCCTCCCGGAGAACCAGGATCGCATCACCGATAATGTCTGGATCACGCGGGGCGAGAGCCGCGGGATCTTCAACGCGGCGCAGGAGCCCTCGTTCCAGGGCCTGGGCGAGTTCTCCCCGAGCCCGGTCGGGACGCGCTGGGCGATCGGATCGGCGGATCAGTATCAGAGCCTGACCTTCGGAACCTGGGGGTCGGTCCACCTCGGCAACCCGGGCGGACTCGTCGGCGTCGATCTCGTGATGCACCTGGTGGACGATGACATCTACATCGATGTCCGCTTCACGGAGTGGGGGGGCATCACCACAGGCGGACGATTCGCGTACCGCCGGTCCGCGCTGAACGCGGCGTGCAACGCCGCGGACATCGCCGAGCCCTTCGGCGTGCTCGACCTCGCCGACATCACCGCGTTCGTCGACGCCTTCATCAACGGCGACCCCGCGGCGGATCTCGCGTTCCCGTTCACCGTCCTCGATCTCAATGACATCACGGCCTTCGTCGGGGCGTTCACCTCGGGCTGTCCCTGACGAGTCGTCACCGGGTCGGTGCCCGACTCCGCAAGCCTCGCGCGAGCGCGGATCCGGTAGGCTCGTGGCATGTCGCTGCGCCTGCTTCAAGTCGTCCTCCCATCCGCCTCCGCGGACGATCTTGAGGCGTTGCTCACGGATGTGCCCCCGGACCTTGTGTGGCGCGACGATATCGCGGGGGGGCTCCGCTTCGTCAGCGTGCTGCTCCGCGCCGAGCAGGTCGAGTCGCTCTCCGACGCGATCAACGAACGGTTCCGCAATGAACCCGCGTTCCGGCTGATCCTCTTCCCCATCGAGGCGACCAAACCCAAACTCGAGGAGCCCGAGGCGCCGGCATCCGATCCGGACGCACAGGCCGAACGAGGCGCAGACGGGGATCCCGAGTCGTCCTCGGCAAAGCCTCTGATCGGGCGGATCTCACGGGAGGAGCTCTACGAGGACATCACCTCTGGGGTCTCCCGGGGCGGGCTCTTCGTCGTGATGGTCGCGCTGTCCACGGTCGTTGCCGCCGCGGGGTTGCTCCGCGATTCCGCGGCCGTCATCATCGGGGCGATGGTGATCGCACCCCTGCTGGGGCCCAACATGGCTCTCGCGCTGGGAACAACGCTCGGGGATCGGTCATTGATCAGGCGCGCGCTCGTCGCGAACGGGATCGGCGGATCGATCGCGCTGCTGATGAGTGTGGTGATCGGGCTCGTCGTGCCCATCGATCCGGAAGGTGTCGAGCTCGCGTCGCGCGCGATCGTGGGTCCCGCGGATATTGTCCTCGCGCTCGCGTCGGGCGCCGCCGGGGCACTCGCGTTTACCACCGGGGCGCCCGCGACGCTCGTGGGCGTCATGGTCGCGGTGGCGTTGCTGCCCCCCACGACGGCGGCCGGACTCTTCCTCGGGACGGGGGCGATCACGGAAGGCCTCAACGCGCTATCGCTCGTCGCAGTCAATGTGGTGTGCGTGAATCTCGCGGCGACCGCGACCTTTCTCGTGCAGGGCATCCGCCCCGACACATGGTGGGAGGCCGACCGGGCGCGGAGCGCGACGGTCCGCGCGTTGGTCGTGTGGGTCGTGCTCCTGCTGCTGCTCGCGGCGCTGCTCGTGATCAGGGCGGCTCCGCGTGCCGGGTGACGATCATTCGGGATCGCCGAGCGGACCGAAGCCCGCGGCGCGCCGCCATTGGCTCAATTGCCCCAGGTGGTAGCCCTCGTGGTGCGCCATGAGATACACCGCGGCATCCGCGTTGGTCGGAAAGAACGACCGGTACGCCTCGTTCGGGAAGGGCGAGGCCAGGAGCTCGTCGCTTGCGTTGGAAAAGGCCTCCGCGAGTTCTGAGTGGATGCGTCGCAACTCCGCGAGCAGTTCGTCCTTGGACGCGTAGGCGGTCCGTTCATCACGCAACGCCGCTCCGGGCATGCAGACGGGGGCCCACGCCTCGGGGACACCGCCGAAGCCCTCGCTCTCGCCCCGAAGATACGCGAGCATCATCCCGCCGCCCAGCGCGAGGTGCCCCAGGACCCACGCGGGGTGTTTCGCGTCGGGATAGGGCAACTCGGCGAATCGCTCGCAGGGAATGTCCGCGACGAGTCGCTCCGCGGTGTCGAGGGTCATCGCGTAGAGATTCAGGATCTGCCGGCGCATCAATCGTCTCCTCGTCGGGGCAGGGACGCGGACGCGAAAGCATATCCGAGGGCCGCAATCGTCCGAGAATCATGACCTCTACTTCGAAAAAAAGGACCGCGCGGTGGGTCCAGAGGACGGTCACCGCGCGGCCGGGAAGAGAAGAGCGTGTTTGAACAGCAAAGCCTACCGATTCGGGGTGGGTTTGTCACGCTGGACCGACCCGAAAACGGCTCTGCGGACACAGATTTGTGTGCCCTTCCGGTCCTTGTCTCTCGACCTCGCCAAAGACGGATGCTTCACGCTGTTCGCTCCCTGGTGACCGCGGCACGGAACAGAAGGTCATTCAGCACGGCGAGCTCGTCATCCGTCAAACTCCGAAACTGCGATTCATGAATCCCGTTGATCTCGGGCTCGAGTCGATCGAGTAGTGTTCGCCCGGCGTCGGTGATCCGGACGAACACCACGCGGCGGTCTTCGCTGCATCGCCTGCGTTCGGCAAGGCCTTCCTTCTCCAGGCGATTGACCAGCCGCGTCATGTCAGGCTCGCGGGTGATCATGTCCTTTCCGATGCTGAGCACCGGCACGCCCGCGTGCTCGCGTCCCGACCGGGTGTCCTGCTCGAGATGCCCACGCAGGATGCGGAGGATGTTGTACAAGGGCTGAGAGATGCCGTGAGAGCGGAACACGCGATCGAAGGGCGCGGACAGGACCGCCTGCGTGCGCATCAAGTTGAGGTACGCCTCCTGACGGCGCGAGCCGAAAGGGTGCTTCTTCCCGACAAGGTGGGCGAGGTTGGATCGGATGTCCGGCATGCTTTCACGATCCTAAGTGCCGCTGATAATTGTTTCAACAACCAATCGAAATTCCCGTGGTTCTTCGGTAGCATCTCCGCGATCGCACCCGTGGGGTGTGTCTCGCCGCCCACGACGAGAGGAGCCGCGCCGATGGCTAAGTCGATTCTCGCTTTTTCAGGCAGCACCCGCAGCGGATCCGTGAACACCAGGCTGCTGCATGTCGTTGCGGGCGCCGCGCGGGACGCGGGCGCGGAGGTCACGATCGCTGACCTCTCGGACTACGAGATGCCGATCTTCAACGAGGACCTCGAAGCGGACCGGGGTCTCCCCGAGTCGGTCAAGGCCTTCAAGGACCTGATGAAGGCTCACGACGGTCTGCTGATCGCGAGCCCCGAATACAACAGCTCATTCAGCCCGCTGCTGAAAAACACGATCGACTGGGCGAGCCGACCCCGGGAGGGAGAGACGCCGCTCGAGTGCTTCCGGGGCAAGGTCGCCGGCCTGGTCGCGGCATCGCCCGGCTATTTCGGCGGCTACCGGGGCCTCCAGCAGGTGCGCTACCTGCTGGGCAACATCGGGGTCGTCGTGCTCCCGGACATGTTCAGCCTCCCCAACGCCTTCGACGCGTTCAACAACGACGGATCGCTCAAGAACGAGAAGCAGGCGGAAATGGCTGCCGCGGTGGGCAAGACCCTCGCGGGTTTCCCGGGCGTCTCGCTCTGAGCCGCCGCGGGGGCGATCACGCCCTGGGGTGAAATCGCTCGTGCACGCTCTTGAGCTGGGACCGGTCGACATGCGTGTAGATCTGCGTGGTCGTGATATCGCTGTGCCCGAGCAGTTCCTGCACAACGCGGAGGTCCGCTCCGCCCGCGAGAAGGTGGGTCGCGAACGAGTGGCGGAGCGTGTGGGGGTGCACCCCGCTGAGCCCCGCGATCGACGCGTACTTCTTGACGATCTGCCACACGCGGACGCGTTCGATGGGGCGTCCTGTCTTCGTGAGAAACACCCGCCCGCCGTCGGTTGGTGAGCGTCCCTGCGCCGCCGCCCGGTCCGCGGCGCGGGAGGCGAGGGCGGGCCGGCACTCGTCGAGGTAACGCCCCAGCCACGCCTGGGCGGGCTCGCCCATCGGGACGAGCCGCTGCTTGCTGCCCTTCCCGAGCACGCGGAGGGCACCCAGCGTATCGAGCACATCGGTGAGCCCGACCGCGCCGACCTCGCTGGCGCGCAGGCCGCTCGAGTACATCAGCTCGAGCATCGCCCGGTCGCGCACCCAGAGGCGCAGCGTGTCCTTGCCATCCGCGTTGGTCTCGCAGGGTGCTTCGACGAGGCGACGCATCTGCGAGGGCCCCAGCACCCCGGGGATCTTTTTCCAGCGCGTCGGGGTCTGAAGGATCTCGGTCGGGTCGGTCTCGATCTGTCCCCGCCCGAGGAGCCAGCGGAAGAACACGCGGATCGTCGCGAGGTGGCGCGCGACGGTCGATCCCGAGAGCCCCCGGTCGCGGCTGAGCGACGCGATGTGGTCCGCGAGCGCACGCGGCGTGACCGCGCTCGGACCGATCAGGCCCCAGGCGACCATGTCCTCGCACATGACCCGCAGATCGCGTCCGTAGGCCTCGATGGTGGTGGGGGCCATACCGCATTCGATGCGCAGGTAGCCCTCGAACGCGCGCCGGCACCGCTCCCACTCCCGCGCATCGGCGCGTGGATCAGTGGACGCGGGTTCGGGCGCACTCGGGTCGGGCATCTCCGTTCATCATCGTCGCACGCGGCCGATCCGGGGGAGCGCCGGGGTCAAAAAAAGAAAGACGCCCCGCGATCAAGCGGGGCGTCCCTGAATCGGATTCGGGGCCCGGTCCTCCGACCGGGCGGAGGGACCGTCGCTTACCCGAGCAGGGAAAGCGCGGCCTGCGGCTGCTGGTTCGCCAGAGCCAGGGTGTTCTGAGCGGCCTGGCTCAGAATCTGGTTCCGGGTCAGCGACGCCGTCTCGCTCGCGAAGTCCGCGTCGACGATGACGCTGTTCGCGGCAGCGGAGTTCTCGACCGCGACGCCGAGGCTGCGGATGGTCGCACCGACGACATTCTTCTGGAACGCACCGAGGCGCCCGCGGGTGGTCGAGACCTGCTCGATCGCCTCGTCGACGATCTTCTGAGCGGTGTTGAGGTTGTTGCCGTCGACGACATTGAACGCCTGGCCGGAGCCCAGCTCGTCGAGGAACCCGAGGGCGCTGGTGCCCAGCTTGCGGGTCGCGACATCGCCCACGCCGATCGAGACCTTGTCGCCGATGCTCACCGTCGAGCCGAGCTGGAAGTCGGCACCGCCGCCGTTGATGGTGAAGGCGGTGTTGCCGCCGACCTCGAGGGCGTTGATGGTATCGGAGGTAGTCGTCGAGAGGGTCAGGCTGACATTCAGGAAGTCGGTGTTGACGCTCAGCGTGGTGCCGTCGCCCACCGCGGCGATGCCGTTGATGGTGCCGTCGACATTCTGACCATCGTCACGGACCGGGTTGGTCGCGTTGGCGAAGGTCGTGATGCTCGAAGCATCCGCGGTCGCGGTGTCGTCCGCGTCGGTGTTGAACACACCGATGCCGGTCCCGTTGAGGGTCGCGTCGCCGCCGGTCTTGACCGAGACGAACTCACGGTTTCCGTAGTTCTCCGACTGGATGCTGATGCCGTTGCCGCTGACGGTCGCCTCGACGCCGGTCACATCCGTGAAGGTGTTGATCGAGGCGGCGACATCCGCGAGGCTGGTGCCCGAGGTGAAGCTCAGCTCGCGGCTGCCCAGCGAGCCCGAGACCTCGAGGGTGAAGGTCGAGCCCGCGGAGAAATCGATCTGCGTGCCGCCGAACGACAGGTAGAGGGTGCCCTGCTGGGCCGAGGTGGTGATGACCACATCGACATCCTGCGAGGTGCCGTCGAACTTCGCGCCGTTGATCGCGAAGTCGTCCACGCCGGTCGCGACATTGGTGGTGGTGTAGTCGAAGTTGCCGTTGAGCAGCTTGATGCCCTGGAAGTTGGTGCTGCTCGCGAGGCGGTCGATGGTGCCCAGGATCGAGTCGATCTGGTCCTGGTTCGCTTCCTTCTCCGCCTGGCTCAGACCCGCGGTGTTGGCCGACGAAACCAGCAGGCCCTGGAGTTCCTCGAGCAGGCCCGAGACTTCCTGCAGGCCGCCCTCGGCGATGTTGACCACCTGGTCGGCACGCTCGGCGTTGCTCACCGCGCTGTTCAGCGAGGTGATCTCCGCCTTGAGGTTCTCGCTGGCGATCAGGCCCGCCGGGTCGTCCTTACCGCGGTTGATCCGCAGACCGGTCGACAGGCGCTCGAGCGCCGTGTTGAGGTTCTTGTTGTTCTGGCCCAGGACGCGCTGGGCGATCAGCGACTGGACATTGGTGTTAATCCGACTCATGGGAGACTTCCTCCGTGAACTGAACCGGCGGCCGCTCTGCGTGTCCGCCCAACGAACGCTCTGTCCCCGGATCCTCTCGGGGCACCCTTGCGATGTGCGCCCGGCTCCAAGCCGGACCGGGCCCTCGCATCGGCGTCCGCTCGACCCCAATTCAGTCCCAGCACTCGATTCCGCGCGAGAAAAACGCGGACTCACCCGTATGAGCGGCCCTGAACGCCCCCCGAGGCCCATTGGAGACCTCCGCGCACGAAAAAACCGCCGGCCTGGGGGCCGGCGGCTCGTTGATTATCCGGAAACTGGAGACCCCTGGTCTGGGGTATCAGGGGCGCGGACCGCCCCAGGGTTCAGGCTAGCCGAGGAGCTGGAGCACCGACTGCGCCTGCTGATTCGCGAGACTCAGGACCGTGGTCCCCGAGCTCTGCAGAATCTGCGCCCTAGTCAGCTCGCTAGTCTCGACCGCGAAGTCCGCGTCGCGGATCACGGATCGGCTCGCGGAGAGATTCTCCACCGCCGCCTGCAGGCTCCGCCGGTTCGTGTCGAGCACATTCCGCTCGAACGCGCCGAGCCGGCCCCGCAGGATGGTGACATCGTCGATCGCGGCATCGATGATGTCGCTCGCCGTCGAGAAGTCATTCCGCTGGAGGTTGCTCTCCAGGTCGTTGATCCCGCCCGACTGCAGGCTCGACAGGAACTGCATCACCCCGTTGGAGAGGGTCCCGCCCAGCTTGCTCGCCGACATCGACTGGACGCCGATGTTCTCCTGCTGCAAGGCGCTGACCTCCGGGCCCAGCTGGAACATCGACCCACCGCCGATAATCTCGAAGGTGCTCGAGGTCAGCGTCGGATCGATCGCGAACGACTCGGCGAGCGTAATCCGCGAGCTCAGGATCGGGCTGTTGGTCGAGATCGTCAACCCGTCCCCGTTCGCGAGGGCGCCGTTGACCAGCGCGATCACATCCCGTCCCGAGTCCCGATTCGCGATCACGAGCCCCGGATCCGTGAACGCGAAGGTCGCGTTCAGCGCCTCGTCGCTGCTGAACTTATACAGGTTCGGCTGCGACTCACCCGCGGGCGTGTTGACGCGCTCGACCGACACGAACGAGCTGCTGCCGTAATTCTCGGCGTTGAACACCACGCCCGAGTTGGGGTTGCCGTTCACCAGCGAGGCGGTCACGCCCGTCAGCGAGGTCCGCTGGTTCACCGCGTCCACGATGTTCTGGAAGGACTGCCCGGAGGTCAGGTCAATCTCCAGGATGCCCCGGCTGCCGCCGATCTGGAGCGTAAGGGAACTCGTCGTGCCGTTCGCGCTCAGCGGGCCCACGCCCGGCTCCATGAACAGCGCGCCCTTCTGCGCCGAGTTCAGCACATCGACCTCGACCTGGAGCTGCGTCGTCCCGATGAACGAGGCGCCGGAGATCTGCGCCTTGCTGATCTGCGACGAGTTCACCCCGCTGGTGACATAGTCGAGGCTCCCGTCGAGCAGGTTCAGCCCGCCGAAGGTCGCGGTGTTGCTGATCCGCGTGATCGACTGGATCGCCGAGTCGATCTGCAACTGGTTCGCGTCGCGTTCCTCTTTCGAGTTGCCGCCCGTGTTCGCGGCCTCGACGACGAGCGCCTTGATCGAGTTCAGCAGCTCGTTGACCTCGGCGAGCGACGCCTCCGTCGTCGAGATGACGCTGCTGGCGCGGTCGCCGTTCTTGATCGCCTGCTCGACCCCGTTGATGTCGGTGCCGATGCGTTCCGAGATGATGAGCCCCGCGGGGTCGTCCCCGCCCCGGTTGATGCGCAGGCCCGTCGCGAGACGGTTCAGACGCACCTGCAGGTTGTCGTTGGACCGCGCGAGGTTGAACTGCGCGACCATGCTCGGGGTGTTCGAATTGATCCTCGCCATGGCAATCCTCCGTGATTGCGGCTGTGGGTCGTCCCGCGGCGTTCCGCGCGGGCCTCGTCGTCGGGGTTACGCGCTCGAGCGGGTCTTGCCCGGCTCGGCGATCAGTCCGTGCGCTTTGGTGGAGGCGGCGGGTCGCGCGGGCCCGGGCCTGATTGTCTGCGCGAGCGAGGCGAGGTCCGCGTCGTTCATCCGCGACGCACGCTCGTTCTCGCTCTTGATCGCGTCGTACACCTCTTTGCGGTGCACCGCGATCCGTGTCGGAGCGCAGATGCCCAGGCGGACCTTGTCCCCCCGGATGTCGACGATCGTGATCTCGATGTCATCGCCGATCATGATCGTCTCATCGCGCTGCCTGGAGAGCACCAACATGGGTCAGCTCCTTGGTCTCGCTATCTGACTCCGGCGTCGGGCGTCCCTGCCCGCGCCGGTGGAATCCTGTTCCGCCAGCGGTCGACGGGCGCTCGGGGGGCGCTGGGCCGTCTCGAATGTGACGCCCCCGAGCACATGCAATCTGTCGGTCGCACGCGTGCGACCGGTGGGCTCGGCGCCTACGCCGTCGCCGCCGACGCACCCTGCTTGGCGCCGACCTTGATCAGCGGGTGGCGCGTCGTCCAGCGTTTCTCGGCAAGCACCATCTGCTCGCCCACCTTCGCGATCGTGTTGATCACCAGGGGGCCCTGCAGATTGCCCGTCAACTCGTCGTCGACCTTGTTGACGATCACGAACACCTGCGCGTCGTCCAGGCTCGAGAGCCCCAGGCTCGACATCTGCTCGGCGCGGATCGGAACCGAGTAGTCCTGCAGGAACAGGGTCGGGTCCGTCACCACGAACGCGAGGTCCGCGTCATCCACGCACTGCAACCAGAAGAAGCACGCGTCTTCCCCGGGCTGCAGCAGGCAATACCGACGATGCTCGGGGAATCCGAGCATCCCGCTCGGGAAGGTGATCACGCGGTCCTCCGCGATCTCGATCACCCCGAAGCGTGTGGTCCGCACCTCCATTGTGCGCTCCGTTCAAAGTCGGCCTCCACAATCCCACGGGTCGCCGGGCGATCCACGCCCGTCGGCCCGGTGCTCCCCGTCGCGCGGCCGAGACGCGCCGGGGGGACATCCTGTCAAACCCGCTCGCCGGCTCTCGCCGGGGAGCGGAAGATCCCTCGCTCCACCCTCACAGGAAGTTGAGGAGTGTGAGCTGACCGCTGATCGCCGCGGTCTGCAGCCCCGCCTGGAGCTGCACCTGCAGAAGGCTGAACTCGCTCGCCGCCTGGGCGAAGTCCACATCCCGCAGCGTTGTTCTGACCTGTTCGTCGAGCACCTGCCGGTCTTCCTGTCTCGTGATCTGTCCGTCGATCCGCTTCGCGTACCCGCCAACGAGCGCACGCGTCTTGGTCACCTCGTCGATGGCGTCCTCCAGAGACTCCACCGCAAGCTGCATGCCAAACTCGTCGTTGTTCTCCAGCGAGGCCCGCAGGTCGATCAGGTGCGTGAACACGCTCTCGACGCGCACCTGCGCGCGGTCCGTGCCGACCCACCGGTTCGTCGCGCCGTCCCATCCCCCGTCGGTGATGCCCAGGTCGATCGCCGCGAGGCTGTTGTTGCGCCGCTCGATCCGCAGTGCGTCCCCGGAACCGGCGGTGATCAACGGGTCCTGGTTGAACACCAGCCCGTTCGTCGTCGATTCGATCGAGACGCTCAGATCGCTCGTGGGACGCCCAGCCGCCGTGAGGGCCGCGTCGATCTGCGTGTTGATCGTGTCCGCGATGTTCCCGATCGTCGTGAGATCCGCGGGCGTCAGGTCGATCGCGATCTCGAGCGGGTTCCCCGAGGCGTCGTCGACCGTGAGCACGAAGTCGGTGTTGTAGGCGGGATCCGGGTGACCGTCCGCGACGCGCACGCCGCGCCCGAAGTTCAGGTCCGCGGCGCGGGTCGCGCCCGAGAAGGTCCGGATGCCCAATGCCGCGGCGGTATCGTTGTTCCCCGCGATCTCCGAGATCGAGAGCGCCCGGGCGGACCCGCCCGCGACCTCGTTGACGACATCGATGCCCGTGCCGTCCGTGTTGATGCGCACGCTCAGGCCCAGCCCGGCGGACTCGATGCGGCTCTTGATCTCCCCGATCGTCTCGGCGCCGGAGAGATCGACATCGACGGTCTGCCCGTTGTTGGAGATCCGGATCGCGCCGAGGGGCGCACCGACCGCGCCCAACTGGTTGATGGGGGTCGTTTCCGTCACGCGCGGCGCAAGATCTGCGCCGGTGCTCCGGACCGGGTCGAAGTCCGCGTCGGTCACCTCGACGAGTCCCAAGTCCCGCGCGATCACGCCGCCCGAGATGTCCGAGAAGGTGAGCGCCCCGAACGGGCTGTCGATCGCGATGGAGGTCCCGCTGATCGCGACGCCTCCGGGTCCGAGCACGGTCTGCCCCGAGTCCTGCTCGTACTGGCGGATGCTCGCCTCGAGGGTGTCGACGACATCACCGATCGTGTCCGCTTCGGTCAGGTCGATCGTCTGCACCGCGCCGCCGTCGAAGCTGAAGCCCACCGAGCCGCTGGTGATGCCCAGGCCCCGACCGCCCCGGAGATCATCGAGGCGGGTATCGGTGGTCAGCTGCGGCTGCAGATCGACCTTGCCCAGCACCTCTCCCCCCGTCCCGCGCACCGCCTCGGGCGCCCCGATGGTGATCGGGACGGCGCCGAGTCCGGGGGTGTCGGGACGCAGGCTCGTGCGCGCGCTCCGCATGCGGTAGGACCCGAGGAGTTCCTCGATGGGCTGCCGCCCCGGCGTCGATCCCCCGAAGATGAACCCCGAGACGCCCTCGCGGTTCGCCACGCTGTACATCGAATCGATGATGCTCTGGATGACGACCGACTGCGCCTGGCGCTCGTCGGCGCCCGGCCCCTCGCTGATCTGCGTGAGCGCGATGCTGCGCGCCTGCTCGAGCAGTTCGCCCACCTCGCCCAGACCCGTGTCCAGCGCGCTCACCTGTGCCTGCGCAAAGTCCAGGTTCTTCCGCGTCTGCTCGTTCCGCTCGATCCGGTCGTCGAGTTCGAGGATCGCCGCGGCCTTGACGATGTCGTCGCTCGGGCGCAGCAGCGCGCGCCCCGTCGAGAGCTGGGTCGTCGAGCGGAAGAGCGACAGGTTCGTGCGCCCGATGTTGCCGATCCCGATCTGGCTCAGCAGCAGGTTGGGGGCGCGCCCGATGTTTCCCGAGACGAATGTCATGGTCCGGCTCCGTCAGATGATCGAGATGAGCGTCTGGAGCAGCTCGTCCGCGGTCGAGATGACCTGCGCGGCGCCCTGGAACTGACGCTGGTAATTCAGGAGATTGATCGATTCCTCGTCGACGCTGACACCCGACAGCGATGCCCGCTGCGCCTCGAGGCTCTGGCGCACGATCCGGCCCGCGTCCGCGTTCGTGCGCGCGATCGAGGCCTTCGACGCCACCGACTCGACGCCGTCTGTCCAGTAGCGTCCCGCGGAGATGCCGCCCAGGGCCGTGATCGCCTGCTCTCGGAGCGACGAAACACCCAGCGCGGTCCCGTTCTCGACGAGCGTCCCGTTCTCGAACCGGCCGACCATGAGCAGGGAGGGGTCGTCGAGCAGGTCCTGGCGCACGCCGATGTCCAGCCCGTCGGTCCCCGTGAACAGCGTGTTGACACCCAGCACCGCGAGGGCGCCCGAGCTGTCGTCGCTGAAGCTGAACTCGAACCCCGGGTTCGCGCTGATCTCCAGCTTCCCCTCGCTGTTGAACGAGGCGTTCAGGCCGTTGATCGCGTCGAGCGCATCGGCGATGTCCTGGGGGCTGGTGTCGTCGTCGAAGCCGGGCGTGCCCGCGTTCGTGACCCCGTCGAGGTCCACATCGATGCGCACGCGCTCGCTTGCGCCGGTCGCGGGGTTGCGGATATCCACGAAGAACCCACCGTTCCGTGCCGCGAAGGGGAGCTGCGCGAGCGTGGAATTCTGTGCGCTGTTCATCGCGACCGAGAGGTCCGCGGCGCCGACGCCGAGCGCGCCGGTGGTGCTGGTCAGCCCGCTCAGATTCGTCCCGGTGCTGTGGAGCTTGTTGATCTCGAAGATCAGGCCCGCGGCGAGCGTGTCGATCCGTTCGAGCGTGCCGTCGATGGTCCCGTCGCGGGCCTCCAGCAGTCCGCCGATCGATCCGGAAGAGACCTGGAGGGGCGTCCCGTCGGTCCCGAGCGTCACGATCGCGGTCAGCGTCGAGCCGTCGCTCTCGCGTTCGAGGTTGATCCCCCGGTTGGTCGTCCCGAGCACGACGGGGATCGACCCGACGAGCACATCGACCGATCCGCCTTCCTGCTCGACGACACTGATGTCCATGAGCGTCGCGAGCTCGTCGAGCGCAACGCCGCGCTGGTCGCGCAGCTCGTTCGCGGTCGCGCCGCTCGCCTCGGCGGAGACGATCTGCTCGTTAAGGGCGGCGACCTGCCCGAGCAGCGTGTCGGCGCGGAGCACGCGCGCGTCGAGCTGCCCCTCGATCTGCGTGCGCACGAGGGTGACATCGCTCCGCAGGTCGCGCACGAACTGGGCGAACTGGTCCGCCTGCTGCACCACGACGGATTGGCTGCTGATGAGGTTGGTCGCCTCGCTCCAGGTGTCGAACAGCGACCCGAGCTCGCTCGAGAGGTCGTTGCCGCTGAGTTCCCCCATCACGGTTTCGAGCTGGCTCATGATGTCGTCGATCGCGCCCGCGGAGGCCTCGTCCGCGAGACCCCGCCGCAGGCGCGCCTGCAGCGCCTCGTCGATCTGCCGCTCGACGGCGTCGATCCCGACGCCCCGGCCCAGCGCGAACGAGCCCATCACCTGGCCGCGGTTGGGCGACAGGAACAACGCCTGCCGCGTATACCCCGGCGTCGCGGCGTTGGCCATGTTGTTGCCGGAGACCTGGATCCCCACCTGGCTCGACACCAGTGCGCTCCGGCCGATCTGCATCGCGGCGAACAAGCCCATCGACAGCCTCCCTGCTCTACGCCCCGCTCAGAGGCGGACATCCAGCCCCGACACGACGGGCGCCTTGACCTCGACCCGACCCCCGGCGCCGTAGGTCCCCGCGTGGCTCAGCCGCTGCGCGACCTGGCGCACCAGCCCGTCGATGTGCGACGCCATCGCGGCGCTCGCTTCCCGGACGCTCCGCTGCAGGATCTCCGCGCGGCTCGTGAGCGCCTTCAGGTACGCGGAGGCCTCGGAGAGGCGTTGCCCGTCCTCGCCCCCGATCGCCTGCGCGAGTCGGGTGAGCGTCCAGCCGCTCGCGGCGCTCGGGTCGGGATCGTTCTGCCCGAGCGCATCGCGGCACGCGGCGTCGAGGCGGAGCAGCTCTTCGAGCAGTTCGCCCTCCCGCGCGATCGCGTCGTCGATGGCGCGCGCGTCCGCCTTGCTAATCGCGGCTCGGTGTGTCTCCAGCGTTTTGACGAACGATTCGTAGCGTTCGATCAGCGCCGTCAGGGGCCCGGCCAGGTCCCTCGCGACATCCGCTGCCGATGCACCGGTGCTCGGCGTTGTGGACTCGCGGGCATGCATCGGAATCGGCGTCTTGCGGTGCGTGTTCTGCATCGGATCGACCTCCTGTCGAAACGCGGTGCGTGCGGTCGTGCCTGGTCGTCGCGTCATCAGACGCGCGTGTCGAATCGGGATCCGGGGAGCTCTCCGCAGGGATGCGATCGTGGTGCGGGTTGCCCGCCGAGCGAAGGGGCCGGGGATCGCGTCAGATCGCTCGCGAGCCGATCAACGATGGGCCATTCCGCGGAGCGCACGAGGTCCATCGCGCGCTGCGCGTCGATCAGAGAGCCGAACTCCTTCTCGCCCGGGCCCGGGCCGAAAGGCGGGGGCTGCGTGTTCGCCTCGCGCACCATCTTCAGCAGGGGCTCGATGAACACCTTCGCGACGAAACCCTCCGCGACGCCGCGGGCCTCGTCCGCCTGCGTCAGGTCCGCACGCCGCGCGAGCCGGTTCTCGATGCCCAGCACCGACGCGAAGTCCGCCTGGCGCGAGGTGCGCTCGCTCGGGAGGCGCCGCAGCGACTCGAAAAACGAGCGATCCGGCGCGGGCATGGTGGGGGTGGGCACGGCGCTCATCCCTCCGCTCCGTCGATGATGAGCCTCGCGTGCAGCGAGCCCGAGCGGTGCAGGTCCTTGAGGATCTGGATCTGCGACCGCGCGTCGATATCGAGCTGCTTGAACGCCGCGAGCAGGTCGTCGAGCCGAGCGGCATCGTTCTCGTCGGCTTCGGTTTCGATGGGCGCCCAGCGCGCGTTCTCGATCAGGGGCGCCGCGGGTGTCGGCACAGGAGTCGGCAGCGTGGTCGTCAGCACGAGGTCGTTGTGGGTGATCACCGTGGGGCTCAGGCGGACCGAGCCCGTGACGACGATCGACCCGGTGCGCGTGTTCGCGACGACCATCGCGGGGAGCCCGAACTGGCGGGGGTTGATGGGCGTCTGCATCACCTCGCTGATAAACGCCGCGAAGGTCTCGCGCTCCTCGGGCGGCACCGTCAGACGCACGGTGCGGTCGTCGATGACCTTCGCGATCCGCTCGGCAGCGGGGTTGGTATCGAGGTGGTACGAGTCGTTGATCTGACTCGCGATGTAGCTCGTGCTCGTCCAGCCCGCGTACCAGGCGTCGAGGATCAGGTCGAACGCGCCGTCGATGCTCGGGGTGGTCTGGATGGGACGGACCATGCGCACGCCGCGGGGCACGACACCCACCGTGGGGACTTCCTCGTCCTCGATGACGATCGAGCCCTGGGCGAAGGCGTAGACCGCGCCGCCAGGCCTTGGGTCGGTCAGCGGTGCGATGTAGAGCTCGCCGCCGCGCAGGCTCGAAGCGCTGTTGAGCACGCTGACCTTCGCGTCGAAGGTGTCGTCGACCTGGGCGCCGGCACGCGGGATCGTGCAGGTCACCATCACGAGCGCCACCGAGTTCGCGTTCGCGAGTTCCTCGAGGCTTGAGACCGGCATCTCGTTGCGACGGAGCAGTTCCGCGAGGGGGCGGATCGTCGCGATCTCGTCTCCGCCGTCCCCGGTCCCGTTGAGGCCCACGACGAGCCCGAGGCCCTGGAGCACCGATTCGCCTTGCCCGCGGAAGCGCACGAAATCGCGGACGGTCGATGCGCCGGCGATTGACGCGGCGAGGCACAAGGTGAGCAGTGTGAGGCAGATCCGGTTCATCGCCCGGACCTTCGCAACCCGCGTGCCAAAGCCCGCACGCGGCGCGGCGGCCCTGCGGATCAGAACGCGAAGAGCGTCTCGAGCGCCCGCGTCACGATGCCCTTTTTCGCGCTCCGGGGGAGCTCGCCCTCGTGCTGCATGTCCAGGCGGAGGTCGGCGATCTGGCTCGAGAGCAGCGTGTTCTCCAGCGTGATATCCGCCTGGCGGGCGACGCCCGAAAGGACCACCGTCTTGACTTCCTTGTCGGTCGTCACGGATTTCTTTGCCTGCAGGACGATGTTGCCGTTGGGCTTGACATCGATCACCTCCGCGGCGATCCGCGCGATGATCTGATCATTCCGGTCGTACTCGCCCTCACCGGTGTACTGGTTCTGGACCTGGAGATCGAGGAGATCGAGCCCGTCGACGCTCGAGCCCTCGAGCCTGAGTTGGAGGAGCTTCATCGGATCGATGATCCCGTTGAGCCTGTTCCGGGACCGGTTGACCTTGGTCGATTCGAGCGACTGCTGGCTCCGCGCGATCGAGTTCTCGTTGATGATGATGTAGATGATGTCGTGCACCTTGAACTGGCGGGGCTCCGGGGGTTGCACGAGGAACATGCTCGTAGCGCGCAGTTCCTGCGACGCCCCGGGGACGACCGGTTCACTCACGGAACGCAGGAAAAGGCTCTGCGCGTGCGCGGATCCCGCGAGCGTGACCAGCAGCGCCACCGGGATGAGGCGGTTCGGGGTTCTCATCGCGTCCCTCCGAGGTTGTTCGTGGTTCTGGGCGACGGGATACGAGCGGTCGGGACCACCAGCACGGCTTTGCCCCGCCCGTTCATGCGTGCAAGAACCCGGCGGCCGGTGCTCTCCATCTCGACCGGGACCGTTTCCCCGTCGCGTCCGTCCGCGAGCGCGCGCGCCGGTGTCCGGATCGCGATCGCGCCCGACACACAGTGCAGCGTGATCAGTTCCCCGCGCTCCACCACGAGCGGGGGGGTGATGTCGTCGGTCTCGATGACCGAGCCCGCCTCGAATCGTCTCGCCGCGACCTTGCCCAGCACCTCGGGCGCCGGGTCGACGCCGGGCCCGACCCACATCTCGCGGGTCGAGAAATCGCTCGGCTCGATCGGGTCGTGCCTGTTCTTGGGACCCGACGCGACATGGACGCGTCGGCGGACCGTGATCTCGGCGCGGACTGTTTCCGTGCGCACAATGCGGTCCTCGTCGTAGACGATGATCTCCAGCGGCATGCGATCCGAACGCCCGATGGGCTGGATGTGTACGGTCTGCTCGCCGACCGGGAGGGCGAGGAAGTCCGTTTCGCTCGACGGCCAGACGATGCGGAGGTCGTCGTCCTCGACGCGTAGGATCGTGCGCACGACGCCCCGCGCGAGGCGTCCGATGGTTCCCGCTTCGAACCGCGTGATCGCCTGCCCCGGTTCGGGGTGTTCCGGGGTCGGGGAGTCTCCGCCGCCGCCGACAGCGGGAAGCGGGCGCGTCGCGGGCCCGATGAGCGTGATGTCTCCGCCGCGCAGGGTGAGGAAGGCCCAGTTCACGCCGGGCTGCGCATCGATCGCGTCCCGCACCGACGCGAGGGAGACGCTCCAGCGCGGAGCGGTGGGGCTCCCGGGGTTCTCGCGGGGCAACGCGTCGGGTTCGGGGGCGATGGGGGTCTCGGCGAGGCGTTCGGCGTGCGCGCCATCGAGATCGGCGATGTCCGCGAGCGTGACCGGGGTGTTCCGATCGACGCGCACGCTCCGCTTGAGCGTGATCGTGTCGGCGCGCGCACCCGTGGTCGCCAACAGCAGCGTGCCGAGCAGGGCGAGTCGTGAGCGCATCGTCATGGATCAGGGTCCTTGCTGGTCAGCGATTACCGGCGGAGCTGCCCGATGGTCTGGAGCGCCTCGTCCGCGGCGCGGATGGTCTGGCTGTTGAGCTCGAACGAGCGCTGGGTGCGGATCAGTTCGATCAGTTCACGCGTCGGGTCGACGCTGCTCGCTTCGAGCACCCCTTGCTGGATGGATCCGAAGGCCTGGGTGCCGGGCTCTCCCAGGATGACCGGTCCGGATGCGGCGGACTCCACGAAGAGGTTCTCGCCCACCTGGCGGAGGCCCGCGGGGTTGATGAAGTTGGCGACCTGGATCTGGCCCGCCTCCTCGAGCTGGGTCTGCCCGGGGCGGAGCACCTGGATGCGTCCGTTGCGGTCGATCGTGATCGAGACGACATCGTCTCCGAGCGTGATCTGCGGCTCGAGCCGGCGGCCCTGGTCGTTCGCGAGGACGATCTCGCCGTTCGCGTTGAGCGTGAAATTGCCGGCGCGGGTGTAGGCGATGCCTCCCCCGAGGTCCTGGTCCACGGTGACCTGGAAGAACCCCTTGCCCTCGATCATGAGGTCGAGGGGCTGGTCGGTGCGGATGGGTGAGCCCTGGTCGAACTGCACCTGCGTGCCGCTGACCTTGACGCCCAGGCCCACATAGAGGCCGGTCGGGCGCTGGTCCCCGTTCGCGTTCTCCACGCCGGGCTGGGCACGCTCGACATACAGGAGGTCCTGGAAGTTCGCACGGCTCGCCTTGTACCCCGTGGTGTTGGCGTTCGCGAGGTTGTTGGCGATGACATCCAGACGGGTGTTGAGGGCCTTGAGCCCGCTGGCGGCCGACTGGAGAGCGATGGTTGCCATGGGTGATGCCTCTTGCTATGGGTCAGCCGACGCGGGCAAAGGTGTTGATCGCGCGTTCCATCATGCGGTCCTGGTAGGAGATCATCGAGATGTTCGTGCCGACGGACCGTGCGGCGGACTGGACCGCCATCATCGCGCTGATCGGATCGACCGCGGAGCTTTCGATCATGCCCTGCTCGATGAGGCCCGTCGCGGGGATCGCCTGCCCGAGGGCGGCGTTCGGGATCGCGAAGGTCCCCTTGCCGGCCTTCTTGAGCAGTTCCCGGTCCTCGATGTTGATGACCTGGATGCGGTCGATCTCAGCGCCCGCCTGCGTGACGCGGCCCTCCCGGTCGATCTCGACGGGGAGGGTCGGATCGAGCGTAATCGGGCGGTTTCGGACGCTCGCGAGGGGGAGGCCCGTCGTGGCGCTGACGAGGCGCCCGGTCGCGTCGAGCGAGAACCGTCCGTCTCGGCTCAGCTTCACACCGGAGTTGGCGCCGTCAGCTTCGGACCGGAGGACGAAGAAGCCGTCGCCCCGGATCGCGAGGTCGAGTTCGTTGCCGGTGGTGATCAGGTCGCCTTGTGTGAAGTCGATCGCGTTGGGCGCCATGTGGGCGCCGGCGCCGAGTTTTTCGAGCAGTTCGTTGGACGGAACGCCCCAGAGCCCGTCCTCGACGCGGGCGACATCCCGCTGACGGGCGTAGGCGAGATCGGGCTTGAACCCCGCGGTGTTGAGGTTCGCGAGGTTGTTGGCGAAGACATCGGTCTTGTAGAGGTTCGTGAGGGCACCGGAGGCCGCGAGTTGGACGCCGTAGTACATCGCGTCGCACCTTTCTGAACGCTCGGTGGGCGGCGTGTGCCGCCCGTTCGCCGAGCCGATGCACCGTGTGCGGGCCTTCCGTGGCCCGCGGATGGAGGACGGTGACGCGCGGCATCCGTGCCGGCGGACGGTCGGAGCGCGGCTCCGGCCCGTCAGCGGGCTGTACTCAAAAGGCGTGCCAACTGTGCATGGAGCTTCTGAGGGTCCCGGCACCGGCGCGGGACCGATCGCGATCCGGCCCGGCGGCGCGGGTTTGACGCGGTTGATGTCCGGAGTCGGGGGGGGCTCTCAGAGGTTGCAGGGCCCGTTGGGGTTGCCGCAACCGCAGCCCCCGTCCATTCCGGGTGTGGGGAGCGGAACGCGGGCGCCGGCATCGGATTTCGCCTGGAAGGTCGAGAGCCTGCGCACGAAGCGGTACTTCTTGCGCGACGCGGAATCTGCGCCCATCGCGGCGGTGATCTCGGCCTGGGTCAGGGGCTTGTCCGCGTCGGCCATGGGGCGGATGAGTTCGATGGTCGCGCCGGTTTCCTGGCAGGTGTATTCGTAGAGGGGCATTGGGGGATCCGATCGTTGGGTGCTTGGGATGATCTTCCTCTGTTACGGGAGCGGGGCTCCGGGGAGATTGTTCACAGCCGAACGGGTTCGAATCCGCTGCGGTAGTCCCGGCGGACGATGGTCCGCGTGGCCTCCGGGTGGTTCGGGAATCGGAGCCCGTCCCGGTCCCACTCGAGCACTTGGCCCGGGTATTTCGCGGATTTGACGGACAGCAGCCCCGCCTCGGTGCAGCGCAGGCCCAGCTCGAACGGGCAGTAGAGGTGGGGGGTGTCGATCCCCAGGGCCTTATCCACCCAGGCGTGCCAGTGGTTGAATTCGGGGAACTCGGGCAGACCCGGCATCGCGAGCCCGTCGGTCATCACGCCTTCGCGCCAGACCTGGAGCGGGCCCGAGGGGCCCAGCACCAGCGTGCCCCCCTCGCACTGGACGACGGTGAAGATCCCGCTCGGCCATCGGGCGAGCGGGTTGCCCTCCGCGCCGTCTTCCGGGCCTTCCTCGGGCAGGCCCAGCAGCTTTCGGCTGGGTGTGATCCCGGTGTCGTAGAAATAGAAGTTGCAGGTTGAGTTCGCGAAACGCGGCGAGTCGACGGCGTAGGTGAGCGTCGTGGTAATGGGTTCGGCGTGGTAGACGCTCACATCACGCCAGGGTGTCTGCGAGCAGACACGCGTGGGACTCGTGAGCTCGGGGTACGCGTTGAAGACAACATCGGTGAGGTGGACGACCCAGTCGGCGATCTGGCCCCCTCCGAAGTTCCACCACGAGCGCCACTGGCGGCGGACCATCTCGGGGCGGCAGGGCTCATAGGCGGCGCCGTTGAGCCAGAGGTCGTAGTCGAATCCTGCGGGCGGGTCGCAGGGGGGCTTGATGGTGCCGTCCGCGAAGTAGTGCCCCCCGGCGTGGGCACCGCTGCCGAACGCGACATGGACTTCGATGACCTTGCCCAGCGCGTTGCTCTTGAGGATGTGGCACGCGGCGCGTCGTTCGCGGGATTGGATGCGCTGGGCGCCGGTCTGCGTGACGAGGTTCGGCCTCGCCTTCACCGCACGCCCCAAGATCTCGAGTTCCTCGAGCTGCTGGACGAGGGGTTTCTGGCCGTACACATGCTTGTTCGCGGCGAGCGCGGTCGTCATGATCGACGCGTGCGAGTGGTCGGGGGTCGCGACGATCACGGCGTCGAATGTGTCGGCGTGCTTGTCGAACGCCTCGCGGTAGTCCTTGCAGGTGAATGCGTCGGGGTGCGCCTCGGCCGCCTCGGCCATCGCCTCATCGTCGACATCACAGAGCCCCACGATGTCGGCGCCGGGATGCTTGGCGATCTGGTTGCGGTCCGCGCCGCCGATGGTGCCCACGACCCCGATCGAGAGCACGCGCAGGCGCGTGTCGCGGTGAGCGCGACGCGCGGCGAACGCGGCGGTGGGGGCGATCGCGAGCCCCGCGGCGAGGCCCGCGGTGGTGGTGAGGAACTGGCGGCGGGAGGTTGCGGCTTCGCGGGTGGGCATGGCATCCCCTTTCGCTCGTCAAGATACACGAGCGAGTCCGAGGGCTGCACGCGGAACCGGGGCGCCGATCAGTCGATCATGTGCCCCGTCTCGCTCAGCGTCCCGTTCACCTTGTCGAGCCACTCCGCGTACCCGTCGCGCCCCATCAGCCCGAAGGTCGCCTTCTTGCCGGTCTCCACGGCGGGCTGGTCGTAGGCGTCGATGCCGAGCATCAGCCCTGCGTACGCGGTCGCGACCTGCCAGAGCATGACGAACTCGCCCACGGCGTGCTCGTTGACGCTCGGGAACTTGATGGTGAAGTTGGGGCGCTCACTCTCGACGAGGGCGTATTCCGTCGCACGCTTCTCCGCGTTGAGCAGGTCGCCCATCTTCTTGCCCTCGAGGTAGGCCAGCGCGTCCACGCCGAGCCCGGTGGGGATGGTGACCTGCTCGCCCAGCGGGTCGCCGAAGTGCTCGACCTCGAGGAAGCCGAACACCTTGTCGTTGGGTCCCTCGCGGTAGAGCTGGACCTGGGAGTGCTGGTCGGTGGCCCCGAGCGCCTTGATGGGGGTGAAGCCCTCGAAGACCTCGGAGCCATCGGCGGCGTGGCGTTTGCCCAGGCTCTCGGCCCAGAGCTGGCGGAACCAGTCGGCCAGCAGGTAGAGCCCGTTGCAGTAGGGCATGAGCACATGCATGGGTTTCGCGGGACCGCCCGCCTTGCTGCGTCCCTTACCCAGCTCGACGAGGATCGTCGCGAGCATCGCGGCGGGGTTCTTCGCGAGTTCGGGGTTGCGGCACTTGGTCTCCATCTCGTGCGCGCCGTCGAGCAGCGCGTCGATGTCGATGCCGTTCATCGCGGCGCTGAACAAGCCCACGGGGCTCAGCACGCTGAAACGACCGCCCACGCCGTCGGGGACAGGGAGCGTGTCGTACCCCGCGGCGTCGCAGATCTGCCGCATCGTGCCCTTCTCCGAATCGGTCACCGCGACGATGTGGTCGCTGGCGCTGCCGCCGACAGCCCGGGCGAGCAGGTCACGGATGATCATGAACTGGGCCGCGGTCTCGGCGGTCTCCCCGCTCTTGCTGACGACATTGAAGAGGGTCTTCTCGGGTGGGCACTCGGCCATGACGGCCGCGAAGTTCGCGGGATCGACATTGTCGAGCACGAACAGGCGGGGGCCCTTGCGACCGGCGGTCATCAGGTTGTGGGTGGGCGGGTTGAGGGCGCTCTGGAGCGCGATGTTGCCCAGCGCGCTGCCCCCGATGCCCAGGACGACGAGGTTCTCCCAGTCCTTGTCCGCGTGCTTGGCCGCGATCGCCTTGACCGCCTCGACATGGGCATTCCGTGTGCCTTCGGGATCCGCGAGCAATCGCCAGCGTTCCCAGCCTGTCCCCCGGGTCTTCTCGAGCGCCGCGGTCAGGGCCTCGGCGCGTTCCGCGAGAGGGCCCGTGAGGGCGGCGGGGTCGAGCCCGTGGGCTGGGGTGACGCGGTCGGCGAGGCAGTTGGCGTAATCAAGGGTGAGCATGGGACGATCGTATGCCGGTCGGGGAAACGGTCGGGTGGCCCGGGGTCGCGTTGTGCGGTTTGGCGCGTCTGGAGGGCCGGCCGATGTCGGCTCGGCGATGGATGACATAGATGACCTCCCTGTCGTTTGGCCTGCCTGCCGATTCTGCGAGCGAGCGGTCATCTTTTCGCCGCGGGGGATGTCGACTTGGAGGCAATCAGATGAAGATGACGATCGGACGGAAGCTCGGGCTGGGGTTCGGGGTGGTGCTCGCGTTGCTCACGGGCGTCGCGGGGGTCGTGCACATCCAGACGCAGCGGGTCGGACGCGCGACCGACGAGGTCGTCAACGAGGCGGTCCCCGCGGTCGATCTGTGCCTGAAACTGCAGGGCGAGATCCACCACGCCCTGTCGATGCACCGGGGGTACATGATCCTCGGGCTCTCGGCGCTCGCCGAGGAGCGGCTCGACGCCTGGTCATTGATCGACGGGTATATGGCCGAGCTCGATGTGCTCTCTGCCGATTGGACCGACCAGCAGATGGTGGCGGATTACGAGCGTTTCAAGAAGGTGATGGCGGACTTCCGGACCGCCCAGCAGCAGATCGCGGAGGTCAGCCACACGCCCGCGGATCACCCGGCGCGGACGAAGTTCTTCGTGGAAGCGGAGCCCTTCGGCGAGGAGATGGTCAGCAACCTGCAGGCGATCCTCGACATCGAGGAGAAGAGCAGCGGGCAGGGCGACCGCAAGCTGCTCGTGCGCCGGATCGCGGCGGCGGAGGGACACCTGCTCAAGAGCCGCGTCGCGATCGCGTCGTATCTCGCGTCCGGAGCGGAGGCTGATCGGGCGGAGATCGAATCGTGCCTGAGCGCGTGCCAGGCGTCGGTGGATCGGTTGCTGACGATGACCGACATGCTCAGCGGGCCGCAGCGTGAGCGCTTCGACGCCTACATCTCGGCGCGTGAGCAGTTCCTGTCGGTCGCGAAGGACGCTGTTGCGATCCGGAGCCAGCCCGATCACTGCGTCAGCGAGGACATCTGCCTGAACCGTGTGACCCCGCTCTCGATCGAGGCGGTGAACCTGATGGGGGCGATCGCGACCAAGCAGACGGAGATCAAGAACGAAGCGATCGCGGAGAGCGAGCAGGCCGCGGCGGCGATGCTGACCATGACCTGGACGGTTGCGGGCATCTCGGTGCTGCTGGGCAGCGGGCTCGCGTTCTTCCTCGGGCGTTCGATCTCGGGCGGTCTGGGGCGCGTCGTCGAATTCGCGGAGCGCATCGCGGCGAAGGACCTGAGCGTCGCGTCGATCGAGATCAAGAGCAACGACGAGATCGGGCAGCTCGCGCGGAGCATGACTTCGATGAGCGGCTCGCTGCGACAGATCATCAGCGATGTCAGCAGCGCCACGCACGAGGTCGCGGGCGCCGCGACGCAGATCAGCGCTAGCAACGAGCAGATGGCGGCGGGTATGAACGAGCAGACCCGCGAGATCGAGCAGATCTGCGGCGCGGTGACCCAGATGTCGGCCTCCGCGGAGGAGGTCGCGTCCCGCGCATCGAACGCGTCGGAGAACGCGCAGTCGTCCGGACAAACCGCCCGCGAGGGCGGGGAGATCGTCCGCCGCACGATCGAGGGCATGCAGTCGATCGACGAAGCGGTCGCGGGCAGCGCCGCCTCGGTCCAGGAACTCGGACGCCGCAGCGAGCAGATCGGCGCGATCATCCAGGTCATCAACGACATCGCGGATCAGACCAACCTGCTCGCGCTCAACGCCGCGATCGAGGCGGCGAGGGCGGGCGAGCACGGTCGCGGCTTCGCGGTTGTCGCCGACGAGGTCCGCAAGCTCGCGGAGCGCACGACGGAGGCGACCGAAGAGGTCGGCGAGTCGATCCTGGCAATCCAGAACGAGACCGCCCAGGCGGTCCAGCGGATGGAAACCGGGACCGCGAATGTCCAGGAGGGTGTCTCCCTTGCGGGCCAGGCGGGCGAGAGCCTGCAGCGGATCGTCGCGAGCGCCGAATCGCTGACCGGCGCCGTCGCGTCGATCGCGACCAGCGCCGAGGAGCAGACCGCCGCGTCGGGGCATGTGAGCGAGGCGATCGAGAAGATCCGTGCCGTCGTTCAGCAGTCCAACGAGGGCACGCAGCAGGCGGCGGCCGCGGCGCACCAGCTCAACATGAAGAGCGAAGAGCTCAACCGGCTCGTCTCGCAGTTCAAGCTTTGAGGGCTCGCGGCAATGTGACAGACCCGGGCGGCCCCTCCTCAGGAGGGGTCGCTTCTTTGCAGGGGGCGGTGCGCAGCGGCCCCGATCGGCACGCGATCAGTCGGCGGGCGTCGCAACAGGGAGGGGGTCCACTCCTCGGGGCAGGGCTTCGAACTCGATATGGAAGTGATAGGGCTCGAGGAAAGTCCCGGGCAGATCGCTCTTCCAGGGGTCACGGAGATTGCGCAGCACCGGGTAGCGGAAGGTGACGACCATGGTGACCGATCCGTCATCCTCGACGCGGAGCGAGGCATCGCCCAACGCATCGTCGGTGCCGTCGAGCGCACCGAGTCGGGCATCGACGCCGGGCTGGATGCGAGCGTTCAGCGTGTCTTTCGCGCTGACGAGATTGAACTGTTCGCGCGCGTCGCCCGGCAATCCGCAGGCCTGCATCTCGCCCCGGTCGTACTTCAGATGCTGGATAATCGATGCAGCGTGAACATCGACGGGCTGGTTGAAACGCACGCCTCGCATCTCGACGGTGATCATGGTCCCCGCCCCGACGCCTTCGAAGAAGGGTTTCGCGTTCTCCGCTTTATAGAACCCGCAGCGGACGATCGCGCCGCGCGGATGCCCGGCGGCCTTGGACAGTCGGGTGCCTCCCATCGCGGCGTAGGCGGTGAGGTTCTCGCCCAGCGGCGTTCGCTCGGTATCGAACGCGTAGGGCCGCGACCCCGTGAGGCGGTGTGGATTCCCTGACTTATCGGTCCATGAGATCGCGATCTCCGGGCGCGTTTCGGCATCGATAACCAGCATGCCCGCCTCTGACGGCGGTGCGTCGGCTTGGACCGTCTGAGCAGATCCGGCCGGTCCGGCATCAGCCCCAGCCCAGCCTGGTGCGGTCAGCGCGATCACGACAGCGAGTGCGGCGGACAGGACTCGGGATCGGTCGGGCACGGCGTATCCTCTTTCGCGATCGATTCGGTCTTCCGATATCGGGAACATTCGGGTCATCAGGCCGTATCGGTTCCTGCTCCGCGTTCGTCGGAGCCGTTTCAACACAGATATTTGGGCGGTGGACGGGGGTTCTGCCGCTTTCATGCTCGGAGTCGACCATCCATGATCCTGCACAGGACGACGGTTTCGCCCGCATCATCGGTCTCGGTTCTGCGGGTCGCGCCCGTGTTGGGGGCGATGCTGATCGCCGCGACGGGGTCGGCGCACGACGAGGATTGGCGCAAGCTGGTCGATCGGATCGGTGCGATCGAGGGCCCGATCTTCAGGCTCGACCCCGAGCACGCGGGTCCTTCCAATCGGGGGCAGGGATTCGACAGCGTGGGCATCACGCTGCTGAGCCAGATCCCGCTCAATCAATTCGCCGGGAACCACAACTTCGGCAACGACTGCTGGGGGTATACCGCGCCGTCGGGCCGTGAGTACGCGATCATGGGGCTCGAGCGGGGCTTCGGGTTCGTCGAGATCACCAACCCGGCCGATCCGGCGATCGTCGGGGTCATCTCGGGTCCCCAGAGCGATTGGCACGATGTCAAGGTCATCGGCTCGTACGCGTACGGCGTGAGCGAGGGCGGCGCGGGCATCCAGGTCATGGACATGTCCCAGATCGACAGCGGGACGGTCACGCTCGTGCGCAACTGGCAGGCGAACGGGCACAGCACGACCCACAACATCGTTTCCAACCCCGAGCGGGGCACGCTGTTCATCTGCGGCGCCAACATCGGGAACGGGGGCCTGATCCGCTGCGATCTGAGCGACCCGACCCGGCCCACGCCCTTCGCGGGCTGGACGGACATGTATGTGCACGACGCCCAGGTCGTGACTTGGCAAGGCGGCCCGCTGGACGGGAGAGAGATCGCCTTCTGCGCATCGGGCCTGGACGGGGGGATCACCCAGACGGGGCTCCGGATCGTCGACATCACCAACCCCAGCAGCCCCCAGACGCTCGCGACGCTGTTCTATCCGAGCGCGGGGTATAGCCACCAGGTGTGGCTCTCGACGGATCGCAAGTTCCTGTACCTGAACGACGAGCTCGACGAGCAGTTCGGGCAGGTCAGCACCACGACGACGCGTGTGATCAATGTCGAGGACCCGAGCAACCCGTTCTTTGTCGGGACCTTCTCGAGCGGGCGCCCCAGCATCGATCACAACCTCTACACCCGCGACGGACTGATCTTCCAGGCGAACTACCGCTCGGGCCTGCGGATCTTCGACGGGTCGGACCCGATCAACCCCGTCGAGATCGCCTACTTCGATACCTTCCCGACCAGCGACTCCGCGAACTTCAACGGCGCGTGGTCGGTTTATCCCTACTTCGACAGCGGGACGGTGATCGTCAGCGATATCGAACGCGGCCTGTTCGTGCTGGGCGTGGACGCGATCGACGAGCCCCGCGTGCTGCTCTCGCCCGTCGGATCGGTGCCGAGCGTGCTCGATCCTCAGGGCGGCGGTTCGCTCACCGTGAGCGTCAGCGGGGTCAACACGAGCGTGGATCCCGCGAGCGTCGAGATGCTGCTCACCGACGCGAACGGGGACCGCGTCATCCCGGGCGTCGACCAGGGGAACGGTGAGTTCACCTTTGCCTTCCCGACGGTCGCGTGCGGCGGCGCGTCCTTCTCCATCAACGCCGCGAGCACCGACGGGCAGACCGCCCGCCTCCCGGCGTCGGGCGCGTTCGACGCGGAAGTCATCAGCGACCTGCTGGTCGACTTCAGCGACAATTTCCAGTCTAACCTGGGCTGGTCGATCGACGCGAGCGTCGGCGACGGCGCGTGGGAGCGGGGCGTGCCGGTCAACGCGGGCCGGGGCGATCCGCCCTCCGACTTCGACGGTTCGGGTCGTTGTTTCCTGACCGACAACAGCGCCGCGAACGGCGGCAACAGCGATGTGGACGACGGGGACACCTCGATCACCAGCCCCGTGCTCGACCTGTCGGGCGGGGTCCGCGTCGAGTATGCGTACTGGCTCAACGATACCGCGGGCGGCGCGCTCAACAATGACGCGCTGACCGTCGAGGTGAGTTTCAACAACGGCGCGACCTGGAGTGAGGTGCGTCGCTACGAGACCGCGCAGGGCGCGTGGCGCGAGGATGCAATCGCGATCGATCCGGCGCAGGGGACCGCGACGAGTCGCGTCCGCTTCACAGTGTCGGACTTTGATCCCCAGAATGTCGTCGAGGCGGGCCTTGACGCGTTCCGGGTGACGCGCGTCGTGTGCGACGACCCGCAGCCGGAGTGCATCGCGGACCTCGCGGCGCCCTTCGGCGTGCTGGACCTCGGAGATGTCAACGCGTTCGTCGCGGGGTTCATCAACCAGTCTCCGGTCTCGGATCTCGCGACGCCGTTCGGGGTCTTCGACCTCGCAGATATCGGGGCGTTCACGCAGGCGTTCGCGGCGGGGTGCCCCTGAAGGAACTCGACACACGGGAGTAGTGCGAACGCGCGAAGTCTGACAAACAAGGCCTGTTGGACAGGCCCCGATTGACAAGGTGTAGCGGGCACGGGGGGACACCGCCCGGCATCAGGAGTGAGAGCACGCGGCGTCGCGCCGCGCGGACCGGCGGGTCACGCCGGGGAGGCAGGGGGTCTCGCGATGAATCGAATGGCAAACCATGTGCTTGGGCTCGGGGTCGCCGCGGCGATCGTCGCGTCCGGGGGGACGACCGCGTGCGCCGACGCGATCTCGCTGGCGCAGGAGCTCGGTGTCGCCCACCTGTCGCTGCAAACTCTCGAACCAACACGCGACGCGGGCGGGGACATTGCGCCGCTTGTCGTGGACTTCGACGGGCGATCGGTCCGGATCGACCTCTGGTCGCACGATGTGCGAGCGGAGGGGTTCAGCGTCGTGCTGGATCGGGGCGGGGGCGTGAAGGAGGAGATCACGCCTCCCCCCGCCCGTACGGTGCGCGGCTCCGTCGCGGGTGAGCCGGGCTCGTTGGTCGCGGGCTCGGTCGTGGACGGCGAAGCGAGGCTCGTCGTGTTCACGGAGGGCGAGACCTGGACCATCCAGCCCGCGAGCGAAGAGGGACCGGGCATGCACGCGGTCTACGAGGGGGCCGCGGTGCTCGAGCAGGCGGGGATCTGCGGGACGCCGGATCGCCCTGTCGCGGGTTTCGGGGATCAGCAGGTCCACCATCGGGCTGGCGGGTTCGCGCCCCGCGGAACCGGCGAGTTCCGTGTCGCGGAGATCGCGGTGGAGGCCGACTACAGGCTGTACAACAACTTCTTCGGGCGCGACGAGGCCGCCCTGCTCAGCGACCTCGACACGGTGCTCGCGGGCGTCGCGGCGGTCTACGAGCGGGATGTCGCGTTGACCTACGAGCTCACAAGCGTCCTCATCCGGACCACCAACGGCTCGGATCCGTACAGCACCAACGAGCCCGGCGCGCTGCTCGATCAGTTCCGGGCCGAATGGAACACCAACCAGACCGACATCCAACGCGATGTCGCCCACCTCTGGACGGGCCGCGACATGGACGGCTCGGTCATCGGCATCGCCTATGTCGGCGTGATCTGCGGGTCGTCCGCGTACGGCGTGGACCAGATCCGTTTCACGAGCAACTTCAACCGGCGTGTCGCGTTGTTCGCCCACGAGCTCGGGCACAACTGGGACGCGTCGCACTGCAACGACGACAGCGAATGCCGCATCATGTGCGCGGGCTTGGGCGGCTGCGACGGGCTGGGCAACCCTGTCCGGTTCGCGCCGGGGCCGATCACGCAGATGAGCGCGCACATCGCGAGCCGGAGCTGCGTGGACAACATCGCCGTCCCCCTCCCCGCGGGCGAGGATTTCGACAACGCCTTCCTGACGCCGGGCCTGTGGGCGTCGACGGTCGGGTTCGAACTCGTCGGGGACGGCGCCGCGCCGACCGGCGGCCAGGTCGGACGGTTCAGCGCAGCGAGCTCCGCGCTCGGGACGGCGCCGGTCGCGCTCGATGTCGCGCCGGGGAACGGTGTCGCGGTCCGGTTCTGGGCCCGCGCCGAGTCCGCTGACCAGCCCCGCTTCCGGACATTCGTCTCAACCGCGACCGGCAGCAACTTCCGAACCGCGGTTGTCCCCGCTGCGGACGCCTCCATCTACGCTCGGCAGGCGTACTACCTGCCCGCGTCCTTCCTGGGGAGCGACACACTCGTGCGGTTCATCCCAGAGCCGGGTGATCCCGGCTGGCGCATCGACGGGCTCACGATCGAGGAGATCGCGCAGTCCGATGCCGTCGCGGTGCTGCCGTTCGCGGACGATTTCGAGCGCGGAGCGCTCTACCTCGACTCGTGGCAGCCGTCCTCGGTCAGCGTGACATTCGACCCGAGCGGCGCGTTCAGCGGCGAGTCATTCGCCGCGGTCCCGCCCGGCGGACGCGCCGAAACCGTCGCGATCGATGCCGCGGGCGTGTCGGACATCGTGTTCGGCGTGTACGCGTCCGCGCCCCCGGACGCGTCGGGCGCGGACGAGCTCGTCCTCAGCTTCCGCGACGCGGGCGGCGCGTGGATCGAAGCGGATCGTCTGCCCGCGTCGGCTTTCCCAACGGACGGGTACGCGCTCGCGGAGGTGGTGCTCCCGCAAGAGGCCGGCCACGATCAGCTCGCCCTCGCGATCGAAACGACCGCATCCGGCGCGGGCGATTGGCGGCTGGACGATCTTGAGGCGGGCCTCGAGTCTCGCGCCGCCGACTGCCCCGCGGACCTTGCGCCGCCGAGCGGGGTGCTCGATCTCGCGGACAT
>DLBY01000143.1:0-16935 GCA_002480345.1 Phycisphaerales bacterium UBA7812
TCGGGACGAGAAGGTCGGAGGTTCGAATCCTCTCACCCCGATTCTGACAGTGGATGACAAGTCGCGACCATTCAACGGTTTGCGATCATCCTCGTCTTCCTCTCCATCAAGGCAGTCCGTGACAGGCTGAGCCTTGTTCGGCCCCTTTCTGCCATACAAAAGCGGCCTATGCGCGGCCAACTTTTCGGCCGAACCTGCGACCTTCTCGTCGGCGGAACCTCCGCGCGTCTCTTTGTCGCTGATTTCATCCCTCGTGATGCGTGGCAGTCTGCCGATCGTCGCGGCCATCGGCAACGCTTCGGAGTCCGTGTAGGTGACCGCCGTCAGCCTCGGATCCGAGTGGCGGAGATGGGCCTGGGCAAGCCGCTGGCCGACGCCCTGGCTGGCGAGGAAGGTCGTCAGCGAGACGCGGATCGCGTGCATGTCGAAGTACCGCTCGCCGTCGTGAGCCTCGATGCCGGCGGCCTCCAAGTCGGCGAGGAAAGCAGGGCGGCCCGGTACCGAGGTAAAGACCGGATCGCTCGGCTCGGGCTCCCCGCGGGAGTGCTTCATCCCCACGAGGCGTTCGGCGAGCTCTGGATGCAACGCGAGCACATCGTCCCGTTTCGACTTGGTCGTGTGCCCCCGCAGACGGAGGATCGGCGGATCGGCGTCGAGCACAAGATCCGACCACCGGAGCGCTTTCGCTTCCGACTTCCGCAGCCCGGTCCAGAAGAGAGTGAGGTAGAGCGTCGCCCGCTCGAACCCGACGGCACGCAGCTTCGCCGCCCGTCGCTCGGAGACTTTCGCGCCGAGCTTGCCTTTGCGGGGACCGCGATTGAACCGCTGGGCGGAGAGCAGGGGCCGCTGGGCCATGATGAGCATGATGTTCCCGAAGCTGTACCGGTGAAACCGGCTCATGGCGTTCAGGAACGCCGTGAACTGCTCGCTGCTGCCGGACTCCAGCTGCTCGGCGAGATGTGTGAGGGCGGACTCGCTGAGATCGCGAGCCCGTTCGGCGTTGGATGGGGACGGGGTTGACGCCCCTTTGGGCGTGCCCCCGCTCATCGGGACGCATCCGCTCGGGCTTTCACCCGGGCGGCTGTGCGGGTCTGCTCGGTTGCCGCGGCGCGGGATGCCGAGGCGCCCCCGGCGCGAGGCGTCGGGGGCTTGGGTTGGCTATCGGCGGGCTCTGCGTCTGGACCGTCCCGGTTCTGCGAGCGGTCCTGGAGCTGGAGCTCATGGATCCTGGTGTGGGCCCGGTCGGCGACCTTGGCGATGACCAGCAGATCGTCGCGGTTGAAGCTGGCCGTGGACTTCCACGATCCCGAGTCCGGGTCGCGGTAGAGCCGCTCGAAGGTGATCCCGTAGCGTGTCCCGCTGTCGGTCTCGTTGGCCCAGATCGCCGCGTTGATCGCGCCGATCCGGATGTGGTCGATGGGTGTTGGTTTGGTCATAGTGCGTTCCTTTCTTTGCTGGTTGACCATGTCGTCCTCCCCGGACGCCGGGCGCAGGCCCCGCGCGGGTCGGCACGACGGTGGCAAGCCTGGTCCGCTCGGAGCCGAGCCCCTGGAAGGGGCGAGCCCGGGTCTGCCGGCTGCACACGCCCACACACTTGGTGGGCACGGAAGCCAGACGGCGGCTTGTCCAACGCCGAGCACGGCGTCACGACATGTGCAGGTTCAATCAGCCAGAAACCCGGGACGCGGGCAACACCGTCCCCAACGACCTTCGGGGATGGCCGGGCACCCGAGTCTGGGCCGAGTCGAAGCGACTCCCGGGGACACCGGTCTCAAATGCGGCGTCCTGCGGTAGAGTTGGATTCATGTTGCGGATCCACCAGTGCAAGAGCGCCGAGGCGGCGCAGTCTTATTTCACGCAGGGCCTCGCCCGCGAGGACTATTACATCGACGGCCAGGAGATCGCCGGCCGATGGGGCGGCCGAGGCGTCGACCTGCTGGGTCTGACCCGGATCGCTGAAAATGAGGGCGTTACGAGAGGCGCGTTCGTGTCGCTGACCGAGAACCGCCACCCCATCAATGGCGAGCGGCTGACGCAACGGACCAAGGCGGACCGCACGATCGGCTACGACTTCAACTTCCATGCCCCCAAGGGCGTCTCGGTGCTGCACGCGATCCACGGTGATGACCGGATCCTGGAGACATTCCGGGCGGCGGTGCAGGAGACCATGCAGGAAATCGAACGCGACGCGGCGACCCATCGCTGCAGAGCATCACCTTCACACCGCAAGGCGAGCAGAGGAAGAAACTTCCCCGTTCGCCGGAGCCGGGAGATCTCCCCGTGCCTTCCGCGGAGCTGCCGGTGTTCAAGGATAAACGGGTCTCGGCACTGTGGGAGCGCCTCCAGTCCAAGCCTCCGAGCTGGGAGGTGTCTGCCCGCATCATCAACCCACTACCAGTGGCGCGGCAACACGAGACATGCTTCGCCGTGCCAAGCCGTCCTTGTTCGGCCGACGGGAGCAACGCCGCTTGGTAACCGCAGGGCACGGTGACAACCCGCCGAGATTTGATGTGATGATCGGCAAGGCATCGGTCGATCGGGCCGTGCGGTTAGTGCACACATTGACGCGTGCGATGACCGAGATCGGTGTCCGCATCGAGACCGGCAACGGCCGGTGCGGGCACACGCCACGACCGGTACTCACGCTGTTCGATGTCAGATTGCAGCTGCGAGTCCGTGAACTGACGACCCGGAAGCCGCATACCCGGCCGGGCTCACCGTCCCCGAAACCAAAGGCGCCGACCTGCAGACCACCGGGGCCGGGAAGGGAGTTCCCACGTGACCGCTGATCCGCTCGACCGACTCCGCCGCCCCGGGGCGCCGCCGGCCAACACGCCGCCGGCAACGCAGTGCCCGACCGGTGACACCGTCTCCAACCATCCGCCCGTTGCACCCACCTGGGCGGGGCCGTGTCTCCGGCTGACCGGGGACGCCCAGCCGCCGGCGTTGACTCTGAGACATCGCGACGGCCGCCTGCTGGCCCTGACCTACAGCTACTTGAGCGGGGTCGCGTTCGACCCGGCGACCGGGATCACGCTGACATTCGTTGGGCACGCGGTCAGCATTCAGGGCCGTCGCCTGAAGCCGGTGTTCGACGCCGTCGCCAGCCAGAGGGCAATGGATCTGGCGGAGGCACCGGGCGACGTCGACGAGGGCGGGGGCGAGGAGCCAACATCGAGGTATTCGCAATCACGGCATCCTCGGAGCATTAAAGTTCGGCTGTGCCAACATGTGCGTTCCACGAGACCGGGATGCTGGTTCTCCGAAGATGAGTCATCAGTGCACAGGAGACCGCGAGCATGATTCTGAACATCGCAACACAGATGCCGCCGATCGAGTTTCCGATCAACCCGTTCGGCGTCGCGGCCGCCGTAGGTGCGGCTGGTCTCGCGATCGCGATGCTCATCAACTGGGTCCGGGCCGCGGCGCCGCCGAACTCTCGGCGGAAACATCGACACCGCTAGTTGCGTCGGCGGGCTCAGAAATCATCCAGGCCGCCGTCCTGCGTAGGACGACGGCAACTGGGGGCGACAGCCGCCCGACTCCCATCGCTGTTCCGGGGAGTCATCGCCTCCGCCGCATGGACGCGAACCCGCCGGCCGCGGCAAGAGCCATGATGCTCATTGGCGCGGGGACGAATGCCGCCCCGGACCCGCTGGGACCAAAGTCGTAGAACGGGTCGTTGTCCACATTCTGGAACACGTCGTTCATGGTCGAACCATCGGCGAACGTCAGGCTCACCGCGATGCCGACCATATCAGCGGCGGCGAACACCCAGTTGTCAACATCGGCATAGAAGCTGACGATGGCTCCGTTCCGGAACGAACCCGGTGCGAAGTCGATCCGCAGATTGTCGCCGTTGTCCCCCGGGAACGAAAAGGAAATGTCGGCGATGCTGGCGCCGGAGACATTGTCAACACTCACCCCGAAGCCGGAGTCGAACTGCCGTCCGCCGCCGGGGAGGTCAAGCTCGACTCGAACCAAGTCCAAGGCGGAGTCGTTCGCGACTCCCCAGAAACCGGGATGCAGCGAGGGATCTTGGACGCCCTGCGCCTGCACAAGGATGATGTCCGCCGATGCGGTCGCCGCTGTCAGAGTGAAGAAGGTCGCCAGTGCGGAAAACCGGTTCATGTGTCGTCCTTTCTGCGAGGTTCAGCCCGGAATATGCCCCGTGTGCAGTGAATGTCCACGATCTTTGCGGAGAGAACTGCAGTTCCGCAGAACTGCGGCTTCACCAGCACCCGACGCACACCTCTGTGCGTTGAGCACCATGGCGGCAGCAGTCGTCGCGATCCCGCGGCATGTGAGACCTCGTCCTCGATCGGGAGGACAGATCGCTGCCGGATCGGAGTCACCATCGGGGGTCACCCGACCCCGCCCCGATGGTGAGTGCGGGGAGGCAGCCTCTTCGACCCCATCCCCACCCCGCTGCCGGACGGTTCGATCCTGAGGGGGTCTCGACCCGGTTGACCGTGCCGCATGGTCGATCGCGCACGCCGATCGAGCCCGACTGTCTCGCATTGGACCGCTTCACCGATCCACGCATTGATCCGGGTAGACTCGCCCGCATGCTGAGGTTCGGGAGGAAAAAAACGCAGCAGACATCTCGCACAGACCCGTGGTCGCTCGACCGACCAATGCTCCGGTTCGGGGGCACGGACGCGTGGACCATCCGCGACGCCTGCGCCGGGACCCTGATCTTCGGCGACACGGGCTCGGGCAAGACCTCGGGCTCCGGGCAGACCATCACCATGGCGATGTTGGAGGCGGGATTCGGCGGGTTGGTCTTGACCGCCAAGTCGAGCGAGACGGACCGCTCGCGGAAGTACATGGACCGCTGCGGCCGGACCGAGGATCTGGTCGTCTTCTCGCCCGAGGGCCCCCACCGCTTCAACTTCATGGAGTACGAGCGCCGCCGCATGACCCGGGGCGGGGGTAAGGGGTGCTGCGTCTACATCATCCAGACTGTTTCAAACTACCACCACACCCTCGGGCCCGGCGGCCACTAGCGGCCCGCCGGAGGGCTGACCATCCAGAATCCAATCCCTGATCGGGTTCTGAACGGTCGTTGATTTCTTGGTTGACAACCTGATTTTGTCAATGTATACTTTTCGGAATGAAACGAGATTTTGTCAACAATCCCGAGCGAATCGGCCGCCACATGCGGCAAGGGCGGATCGCTGCCGGCCTGACGCAGGATGAGGCCGTGGGCGAGCTTGAGGAAAGAGGCATCAGTCTGACCAAGGCTGGGCTCTCGAAATACGAGCGTGGCGGGAGCGCACCCAAGCCGACGGTCCTGCGTGGCCTCGCGGCCGTGTACGGGGTTGAGGTTGGGTTCTTCTTAGAGGAGGCCGGCGTTGAGGTGGAGTGGCTCGCGTTCCGCAAGGCAGCCAAGCTGGGCAAGACTGCTCAGGAACGGATGAAAGCGATCGCGGAGTCCCAGGTCGACGCGTTCGTGACCCTGAGGCGGGCCCTGGAACCCTGGCGGCAGACGGAATCACCGGCGTGCACGACCGTACGCGAGATCGACGACATCGAGACCGCCGCACTGACGCTCCGCCGTCATTGGGATCTCGGGATGCAGCCCATCGAGAGTGTGACAGGCGCAATCGAGGACAGCGGCGGCATCGTCGTTGAACTGGACGACGATCAGGATCTGTTTGGCGGACTCTCGGGCTGGGCAGACGACGCAACACCGATCGTGGCCGTCAGCCGCGCTGTTACCGACGACAGGCGACGCTTCAGCCTCGCACACGAGCTCGGGCATCTCGTGATGAACATCGAGGCTGACCTCGATGAGAAGACAGAAGAACGCTGGGCCCATCGCTTCGCCGCCGCGTTCCTGGTCCCTGCCGAGGTTGCCAGACGCGAACTCGGCGAGCGGCGCCGGCATCTGGATTTCCGCGAACTGATGCTGCTGAAACAGAAGCACGGCCTGAGCATGGCGGCATGGATATTCCGGGCATCGGATCTCGGGATCATCGAGCAGGCCCACGCACGCACGCTTTTCGCCGAGATGGGTCAACGCGGCTGGAGACGGCACGAGCCTGTTGATTTTGAGGGTGAGGAGCAGCCGACCAAGTTCAGGCAGCTGATCTTCCGCGCACTTGCCGAGGGGATTCTGAGTCGCACGCAGGCCGAGCGGCTCTGCCCCGGGGTCTCGCGCGACACGGGCGACGACGGCGTCTCGCCAGCGACCGCGATGGACCCTCGCTCGCTGCACCGGCTCCCGCGGACCGAGCGCGAGCGGCTGATTGAGCAGGCCGCCGCGGTGGTCGAGAAAGACTACCGAAACGGCGGATCGCTCAGCGGCTTCGATGCCATGACAGAGGAGGATCACGCCGATGACCCCCTCTGACTCTCCGCCTGATCCTCGCCGCGGTGAGGTCTGGCAGATCCGGTTTGACCCGACCAAAGGTGCGGAAGTCGGCAAAACCCGTCCCGCGGTCGTGATGAATATCCCGGCGGTTGGCCGGTTGCCTCTGCGCATCGTCGTGCCGATCACGGGCTGGAAAGATCACTGGGCCACCACGCCGTGGCTGATCCACCTCCGACCCAGCTCGCGCAACGGTCTCAACAAGCCCTCCGCGGCGGACGCGTTCCAGGCGAAATCTCCCTCCATCGACCGTTTTCAAAAGCGGCTCGGCGAGCTCAAGGCAGACGAAGTGGAGCAGATCGCCGCGGCGATCTGCCTGTGTGTGGGGGCGTGATGGGCGCGAACTCTGTGAAGTTGACCGTTGCATCGCCAGTCGAGAAACCAGTCTCCAGAGACATTTCCTGGCCAACGACCCTGCATCTGTATGTCCGCGCCGGCGGTCGGTGTCAGCTCAGAGGCTGCAACGACTACCTCCTAGAACACCATGTCACCAAGAAGGGCGGGAACTTCGCCCAGCGCGCGCACATCTACGCCTTTAGCCCGAGCGGGCCGCGAGGGCACCCGGACGGCGAGTTCGATCCGCACCACATCGGGAACCTGATGCTGCTCTGCCCGAAGTGCCACAAGCTGATCGATGACAACCCGGAGGAGTATCCCGTCGATCGGCTCAAGAGAGACAAGAAAGAGCATGAGTCCCGAATCCTCAGGCTCACCGAAACACCCCCAGATTTGACGACCGTGTACGTCTCGACCGTTGAATCGAGCGATGAGTGATCCACTGCGGTCTGCGTGATGAGATTCGAGTTGTCGTCGTAGACAAAGAGCAATGCGCTCCCGTCCGGCGTCGTCAGCTCCAGCCAACGGTCCACTAGGCGTTCTAGCCTGGAGTCAGGTCTGGTGCCTGGATGAGACGGGTGCTGACTACTCCGCGAGGCCCGATTGCGGCCCGCGAAACTGCCATCGCCATAAATATCTGTACTGCAATACCTTGAGACAGCACTCTGGCATGTTCGGGACGAGAGCAGTCGTGACATGTCGTGCCTGGTTCCGACACGTCGCGCAACCTCGACCCGCCTCGTTTTGTACGAGAAGGTTGCGAGTTCGAATCCTTTCACCCTGCGGGGGGGACCAGAAAACGGGTACGGTCCAGGTGCGCTATGAGGTCTGCTGTGCTGTTGGTCGATTCAAATCAGCTTCATTGCGATCTTGCCTGCAACTACGGCGACGTCGACGAGCGTGTTAATGGTCTTCTGCGCGTCCTGCCTCGCTTCCACGGCCTGCTGAGCGGCGGCTACCTCGGCCTTAAATTTGGCGAGATCGGCATTGGTTAGTACGGTAGCGATGGCATTCAACGCCTGTAGCTCGCGGGCCTGGGCGATGTGACGATCGAGCTGCTCGATCTTGCGTTTCATCGCACGGGATCTCGTCTGGCTGAAACTGAACGGCGTGTGTTGGGCGAGATCGAGGGAATCCTCAAGTACCCACTTCGCCTCATAGAGGGCGCCGATGGCATCCGCACGGCTGAACGAGGTCGAACGCTGAGCTTCCGAGAGAGCCTTGGTGATCTTCTCGAGCGCGTTGGCCTGCTTAGACGCCTCGCCGGCACTCGGTGTCGTGCCGTTGGTAAAGTGCTCGAACAATGGATCGAGCAGCAGCCGAAGCTCGGAGCCGAAGTCGATGAGGTCCTTGACGTTCATGATGGGTTCCCCGAGAAGAGTCAGGTGGCTTTGGCAAGCGCCTCAAGCACCGCGGCTCGTGCATCCTCGAGCTGTTTCTGCGTCTTCTGGCGGCGTTTCTCGATCTCTTCCGCTGTCTTCTGTTCAACGTCGCGCACTTGGTCGCTGAGCTGCTCAACGACCAGGGTGACCCGAACGACGCTGTGCACGTCGATCGACTTCACGACGAACGAGTCGGTGTCCGTGACGTATTCGGTGATCGCCTTGTTGTTCTCACCGAGCTTACCGGCCGCTGAGGCGACTTCATCGTAGAGCTGAGCGACGGTGCGGACCCGCTCTTCGTGCAGCGCGGCGATGGCGACGCGTTCCTCACGCGCGGCCCGCTCAATCTCGGCAAGCTTCATCAGCAGAAGCTTTTGCTTACCGGTGCCCTCATCGGCCGTAAGGAGGATCTCGGCGCGCAGTTGATCTAGCTCCCATGTTAACAGTTTGTTATGCAGCTTCGCGTCCAGTTCAGCCTGCTCACGAAGGGCGCCAATGAAGTTGTCTTTCTCCGACTTCAGAGTCTCGCTTAGCCGAGCATAGTACGCGTCCTGCGACTCGGAGAGGTCCTTGATCGCCTGACGCCCGACGCAACCTCCAGCGATCAGCGAGGAGACGAGCAGAACAATCATCGAGCAGCAACGGATCATTGGCCACCTCCACCAAGCGCGCTGTATGCATCGGAGAACGTCGTCTTCAGCGCGGCAGCCTGATCGTCGGATATCGTCACGTCCTGCTGCAGCCAAGCGTCGATTGTGGTGGCCGCGACTCTCATGACCGCGACCTGATCCCGAAAGAGCTTGAACTGACGCTTGGCGCTGGCCCGCGTCTCCTGCACGCTGGCGACATCCTCAGCGATGCTCTGGAAGAGATCGACGTACTCTTCGTCGAGTCGCGTCGGGCGCCGCCGGCGGATGTCGCGCACCTGATCGGTCAATTCTGCCGCCCTGACGAGGCCTGCGGGGTCAAGAGCATTGGACAAATGTTCTTCCGCTTCCTTGACGTCGGCCAGCGTGTTGGCCGTTGGGTTCGTGTGGTACGCAATCAGCTTGTCGAACCACTCCTTGCCCGCCGCCTTGATCTTGTCTTGATCTGCCTTTGCAAGCGGCGTGTCGTCCACTTTCTTAACCGCATTGATCCGCTTGACGGTTGCCCTTGCGTCGTTCCTCACCGACGCGAGATCCCATCGGCCCAGCTGTCCCGGAGTGGCAAAGCTCGCGGCGAGCGAGAGCTCGACCTCGCGCTTGTAGGTGTCGAATACCTCATCCACCGTGACCTGCTTGTCAGCCCCGTTATCCTCGACCGCGAGATCGATCGCCTGTACCGCCAGTTCGACGAATGCGGCTTCGACAATCAAACGCTCCTGCTCGCGGTGAAACGCGTCGACGCCGGACTGCAGCTCGCCGACCGCCTTCTCAAGCGATGCCACTAACTCAAGCTGCGCCTGGGACGCTTCTTTAAGTTCGGGCGGCGTGGAGCAGCCCGCAAGGACAACGATGTTGATGCACCCCAGGAGGACCAATGCCGAGCGTATATCAAGCAGCTTCATCGTGACCCCGTTCAAATCGGAAGGGTGGACTTCGTGGGCGACAGTATCCATCAGTCAGCAACTGCCATTTGACTTTGGGCAGCGACGCTGTCCAGATGCGCACGTTAATGTACCAACTTTTTGTATCGTGGTAGGCCGATTTGGCTGCATGTCGACAATGACGGCCTCCACACCCGCTGCGACGGGCACGATGCCACCGTGACTCGCACGCCTGAACCGGGTGGGCCTCAGCCTTCGTACCATTCGTCAGCAGTGTAACTGCTTCTTCCCTGCCCACTGCTGAAGCGTGCGAAGCGTAACGGAGCACGGCTCAACGGCCCCGCTCGATAACCCCACGAGCACGGCTTCGAGTGCCGGCGGGCAGGAGCAGAACAACACGATGGGGCTACACTCGTTTCTGGGTTACCGCCTGCCGGCACCAGAGACCATCGCTGCTCGCCCGCCCTCCGCTCCGTTCCGGGTGGCCCAGCAAGGACGTAGATAGTATTTTGCTACGAGTGGAGACGGTTGCTCCACCACTAGCGGAGGATTGCCATGACTGAGGCGTTTTTCACATGGTCGTCATTCGGGACTCTCACCGGGAGCACGCTCGTTGTGGTCGTCGTTGGCAACGTTCTTGCTGATGTCTTCGGTTGGCGCCGGAAGTGGTTCTTGTTGCTGCTGTCTATATTAGTCTCGTGGGCGGCGTCTAGCTTAAATCACTTCGTCCCGGAACAGGCGCGGAATGACGTTGGTATTGAGGATCGGAGCTCTGACCCGATAGTCGATAGATCTGACGACAACACGAACGATGATTCCGAGGAGAATTCGCCGAAAGATACAACCGGAATAGAGCCCAACCGCATGGACACGATCGAACCAGGGACCGCCTCGTCCGCACCGTGGTTCCTGCAGATGTTGCTCATCGGCTTCAATGGGTGTCTCATCTATTCTTGTGCCTTCGGCCTTCAGAACTCCGTAATCGCGCCAGCGGGATCTCGGGCCGGGGGCTCGCGGGACACTAATGGAAACGGAAGAGAGGATGAGAAGGAAAGACGAGAAGCGGAAGAGGAGTTGGAGTCTCGTGTATCATCGACGTCTACCGACGCCGTCCAGGGCGAAAGGTGGCGGCGCTGGGGCCAGCCATGGGAGCCGGTGCTATAGCCGTTTGGTTCGGCGAAAGCGAAAGATTGCGCCTCCCATACGCCGTGTCTGCCGCGGCATGTCTCTTGGAACGGGGACGCTGACGTGATCAATCAGATCCGTGACCCTTCGAGGTTGTTGGAGCACATTGACTCTGAACTCGAAGCGGGCGACGCCAAACGTGGGCTGCAGAGCAGTGGGGCCATGCGACTCGATGTCGTCAGGGGGAGCAGTTCGGCCGAGCGTGGTTCGGAACTCGGCCTCCTCGTTAGAGCGGGTGCGGATGTCCTCCGCTCGGGGCGGCGGCCGGCTTCGGAAGAGGAACAAGCCGGGCTGGAAGCGATCGTGCATTTGTATTCGCGCCCAGCGATCGCGATTCAGAATGACTCATTCAAGCTCGCGCCCGGCATTGACCGCGAGTGGCGGACGCTTGAGACCCATCGGAGCAAGATAGAGTCGATCATCCCCTCGGCTGGACGGATCAACGTGGACGGGCATGCGCTTTACGATTGGATCGGTACGGGATTCCGGATCGGGAACGACGCAGTTCTAACAAATCGACACGTCGCCCAGGAGTTCGCCGACTCAGACATGGGATGGACGTTCATCGAGGGTATAGATGTATCGATAGGAATGCGCCACGAACATAATCAGAAGAGAGAGAAAGTCGCGTACCAACTTGTTGGTCCGGTAAGAGTGCACAACGTCTACGACGCGGCTCTGATCCGACTGGAAAGCTCCACGCCGTCCGCAAGTTGCGTGCACTTCGCATCGTCTGACTCGAATGCCCGCAGGGGACGCGATGTCTACGTGGTCGGTTTCCCGGCCCACGACGAACGGCGAGAGATAAGTAATGCCATGCGGCGCATATTCGGCGATCTGTTCGGCGTTAAGCGGCTATCGCCCGGACGCTCGCTCGGCTGCCGCAGACGGAAGATCCGCGGGGAGCGTGTGCAGGTGCTCATCCACGATTGTTCAACGCTTGGCGGCAACTCGGGCTCGTGTGTCATTGACGTGGAGACAAATGAGGTGATCGGGTTACACTACGGCGGGAAGTATCGAAGGCGCAACGTTGCGGTTCCGATCTGGGCACTGATCGAGGATGGCTTTCTAAGCGAGCATATTTTGTGAGTCGAAGGTGAGACCCGTGAAGTTATCGCTCGTTTGGTACATCGAATCGAGGTCTTCCCTCGGCGGCGGTCCGCAGATGGGTAGCGCCGTCGTCGTGCGGGTTGTGCCGAAGGACGGCGGGGAGGGCACGAACCTTCTGCTCACGTGCCAGCACGTGGTCCGAAAAGATGATTGGGGCGAGGTCCACGAAGAAATCCTTGCGTTCCCTCCCGAGTTGGGATTCACCGACCCCGGGATCTGCAAAGACAGGGAACTCGGGCGGCCAACTGTTGGCTCGTTCCTCGCGACACCTTGGCGGGCGATCGATCAGCCCGAGAAACTCGATATCGAGTTCCAGGGGCTCGCGCACGATTGGATCCTTCTCGAGGTTGATGATCCTGAGTTTCAGAACGTTGATCGCGTGAAGCACTTTGCGACCGTTCATGCGGACCATGAACTCCGTGTGCTCGGGTACCCGGGAGGTGCGGAGAGCTTCCTTGCAGACCGCATTGTCCGTCCGACGCCCGCCACGCTGACGGTCATGGCCAGCGCCGAGCCGGGTTTGCTCCGGCTCACTGGTCCAGAAGGCGCGACGCAGCCTGGTATGAGCGGCGGGGGCGCGCTCGTGAACGGCGGTCTGTCGCTCGCCGGCATTCATCGAGCGCACTCCCAAGAGCAGCTCAAGTTTGGATCGGTCAGCATCGAACACATCGCCACGAAGCTGACCGAGCATGGATTTGAGTTCGTCGCGGATCGCAATAAGAGCCTGATCCCGCTTCAGCAGCTTGCGGTCCAAGCCTCGAGGTTGTGTGCCGAACTGCGGGAATCGCTCCGGACTGAGGCTCGCCCCGAGAATCTCTACTCGTCGAACGGCGGGGGTGACAAGCCGGATGACCCGCCTTCCGCTACGGTCTCATCGATGGTTGCACTCGCGCTGAGCCAGAGCGCGGACCGGTTCGGCGCATACGTCATCGAAGGACTGGTCGAGATGCAGAAGAGCGACGGCAGCTGGCCCGCGGAGACCGGTGACGGCGCCCACACCATGTCCGCTGCGTGGGGCCTGCTCGCATGTTCACACGCCGTGCCGACGCGAGCAGATGTCCTGCGGAGGACCGCGGCGTGGCTTCTTGCCCAGCGGTCCGCGAACGATGCATTCCCCTTGTACAAGGACCGGCAACCGTCACCGTTCTATACCGCCTACGTGCTCAATGCACTGGCCGAGTACACCAAGGTCCTGCAACTCCAGGGCGGGAGCGAGGAAGAGATCGCGCAGACGAACCTGGAGATCCGACGCGGACTCGGGTACCTCGAGAACTGCGGGACAATGGGCCCGCCGGGCACGCTCTTGTACGGCAACGGGCTGTCCGGGGACCACGCGTGCCTCGCGACGACGAGCATGGTGCTGCACGTTTATTGCAAGCTCACCACGATGAAAGACGATTTCTCGCAGAATAAGAAGACGGAACTCACAAGGACCCACGAGTTGTTGAGCGGCTTGCTCGCGGACGGGTTCGATGAGATCGAGGTCAGGATCCCAGACTGCGACAAAATGCTAGAAATTTGGCCGTCTATCGTCGAGAACAATCCGAGCTACTGGTTCAACTACTTCGCTCCCACAGCGGCGCTGACGCTCCTCGAGCTTGCTCGAACTTCGTTTGACGACGTCGACGATCGCGCGAAACGGTTCGAGGCGAGCGCGGTTCGGCGGGCCGTCGAGTGGATCATCCAGAAGAAAATCGTGAACGACTCCGGGCGGGCGGTCGGCATCAGGCGTAGTCCAAAGATTGACAAGTCGGCCGTATGGGCAACAGCGCAGAGCGTGATGGTGCTGCGGCTCTGGCTCGACGCCCTCCCGGACTACTTCGGTCTCGGCGAGGACGACAACTAGATCGCAGTCGCGGCCTGAACGCTCGCCCACGATCGTGCGGGCCCTACGCCTCGTCGGGTCGATCGTTGCGATCGAAGGTGATTTGCTGCAGCACCGAACTGATCGACTTCAGTGTTGGGGCGGGTTGACGGGTTGACGTCAGCACGCGCCCAAGGAATCGGTCGAGCCAGAGCTGGGCCCAGGTGAGCCCGAAGAGGTCCGAACGCTTCAGGGCACCCTCCTCGTGCCAGCTGACCTCGGAGATGTCGTCGTTCGCGGACGCCTCGCCGAGGGGGTTGTCGACCCGGAACTGAAGGAATCGATAGACCATCCTAGTCGAGCTGTCGGGCCAATAGACCGAAGAGCCGCAGTACGCGAGGTTCCCGTCTTGGAGGCGGGTCTCCTCGCGCAATTCCCGCTCGGCACACTTCTCCGCTGACTCGCCGGGCTCCAGCTTGCCCCCAGGGACGTACAGCACGCCCGGCACAAACGCCTTCTGCGGCGGCTTGGCGGCAAGCAGCAGCTTGCCGCCTCGTCGGACGAAGAGCCCTGTCGCGTCACGCGTCTCATGGCTTCGGGAGATCGAGAAAGAGAACGAACCGAGAGGGGCGAGCGGGATCTGCGGATCCGGCTGGACTATCCCGGACCGGGGTACGCCAATCGAGGCACGCTCCCCAATCACGTGCTCGACCCCGAAGTCCTGCACAGAGATTGCGGCAAGATCGACCGCGACGACGAGCGCGTCGGCGAGATCACGCCAGCGGCACAGCCTTCCGAGGAAGGCGCCGGCTAGAACGTCGCCCGCCCCGGTGGTACAGCGCACAGTCCCCGATGCCGGCGTATGCGAGAGCGTGGGCACACCATCAACGAACGCCACGGCACCCGCGGCGCCCCCGGTGACGACGAGTAGCCTGTCCTCGGCGCAGTCTTCGAGGCAACTGCTCGCCCGTATCTCCTCGAGCTCGCTGTCGTTCATGAAGACGACATCGCAACGGCCGAGCACATTTGACCATTCACGGGGACGCTGGAGGTGGTGGGCGTAGAGCGTGCAGGACAGGCTGGAGTGCGGCTTCTCGAGCTTGATCTTATCCACGAGCGCGACAGCGGATTCGAGCGGCATCGACCCGAGATGGAAGTGGTAGTCGTCGAACGGCAGCAGGGCGATTTGGTCGGACAGGGCGGCGTCACCGTGCCCAAGGGAGAGACGCGAGAGCCGTTGTTCTTCCGGGGCTTTGGTCATCTCGAAGACGAAGACATGGTCGGCCGCGTCGGGCGTCGGGAGAAGGAGAAACCTCACGCCGCACCGCTCGAGGCTCCTGAGCACGTCGGGGCGAGATCTCGGGCCCGCCGTGGCAATGCACAATGCTTCAGCGCCGGCGCCGGAAACGCCGCACGCGACATTGAATGCCGACCCCGCGTGCCGGACACGGGCCCGGTCTTTGGCGATGTAGACGTCGATGCCGACGTGGCCGAGCAGTACGAGGTTCCTGCCAAGAGGTCTCACACGCGGACTCCGTTGATCTTGGCGAGCACTCTCTCTGCAGTCACGTCAATGCTCTCCCCGTACGCGGGCTCAAAGAATCGGTCGCCGTGGTCGAATCTGGCGCGAGCCGCCCACTCGGCGTAGATGCTGTTCATCTTCTCCACGTAACGCGGCAGACTGTCGGGTTCGTGTTCCTTTACACGCTCTCCGAGTTCGATCCCCCGCCGGATCCTCTCGACGGCGACCTCGAGCGGCGCCCTGAGGTACACCAGAACGCATGGTGTCGGGAGGCGTGCCTCGATGTCGCGCAGTATATATTCGTATCCTTGGCGAGCGTCATTGGTCACGGCGCCGGCGCGAGCGTAGTACTCCAGGAAGAGAGGGTCCTCGCCCACGTGACGCTCCATGATGACCACAGTGTCTTCGCCGGACACCTCGGCGAGTCTGAGAAGCCGCATCGCCCGCTGAATCAGGAAGTTTAACTGCACGAGCGAGGCCCATCGGGGGGGCTCGGCGAACATGCGCCCAAGCATCGGATGGTGGAACTCCCTCTCATCGATCGCGATCGTTTCAACGCCATTCTGAACGAGCGCGTTTGACAGGCGCTTCACCAGCGTGCTCTTGCCGACACCCGTGTTCCCGGCAACAACCACGTACTTCATCTCGTGCTCCTGGGGCTCGAATCAAAACAGCGAGGCTTGCAGGTTTGCCTGGTACTTCTCCCAGTCGATAGTCTCTCGCCAGAGCCGCTCGATCTCGCTGACGGGCGTATTCGCGGCATTACACAGCACGCGGTCTTCGAATTCTCCGGTCTCGCCTCGGACGGGCACCACGATCTCCAGGTCCGGGTTCATCATAAAGTAACTGTTGTCACGTTCGAAGTCCGAGGAAAGCGAGATCTTCGTCTTGCGGTCTGGGGTTGCGAGCACGGCTCGTGTGGCGTGACGGTATTCGGCGTCGGTAATGCCCAACTGTTCGTTGAGCCACTTTTTCTGCAGCTCCCGATCGGTGTACCTAACGTACTCGTAGAGCTTCCAGACTTCGATCCGGTACTTCCCGAGCAAGTAGAGAATTGCGGGCAGTTCGTGGAGGTTATGTCTGCCGAGGACTGTCCCAACTTTTACCCTGAATGGTGAGCCCTTCACCGCATATCGGTCAAGTACGGAGACCACGGCGCGCATGCTGTTAACTCCCCGCATTTGATCATGAATAAATTCGGACGCGCCCTCGAGCGGGACGCACAAGACATCGAGTGTGTCGACGAGTACGTCCTCGTGCTGGTCAAAGAGGTCGCAGTTGGTATAGAGCACGATGCTGACGCCACGGGCTCGGAGGTGGCGTAAGACGTCACGCACCTTCCGGCTCAGCAATGGCTCTCCCCCGGTTATGATGACCGATCTGACCCCATGATCCACAAGGTTGTCAAGCACAGGAATGCTCGCCTCAAGATTGACTTCGTGACGTTGCTCGGGCCCGTAACAGAATGCGCATCGACGATTGCACGCACAGTTGATCCGCCAGTGGATCGCTCTCGCCGCTCCGACCGGTGTGATGGACATCAAATCTCCCCTTGATTCACACGGACTAACAGCATCTGCCGACTGCACCGATAGGTGGTGGCCTGCCCCCGGTTCTCGTTCCATTGTCCAACAGTGTAACAGCCTGAATCCTGCCCGCTGCTGAGGCGTGCGGAGCACGGCTCAGCAGCCC
>DLBY01000143.1:17251-27689 GCA_002480345.1 Phycisphaerales bacterium UBA7812
CAGCCTCGCTCGGCGACTCCACCATCACGGCGCCCGGAGCCGGCGGCCGGTACCCGCTTGACGCGTCGGTGCTCGCGCTCGCTCAATCGGTCGCGGAGAGCGGGGTCGACGGCGACGGACGCTTCCGGGCGGCCCGCGATCTCCTGCTCAGGAACGCGCCCCGGCTGCGTGCCCCGGCCGCGGGCGCACTCCGGCACGAAGGTGAGGAGCTCGTCGATGCCGCGGTGCGGTTGTCGCATGACCTCGAACATGGCGTGCTGCCGATTCAGGGCCCCCCGGGCGCCGGCAAGACGTATACAGCGGCTGAGGTCATCGTGTCGCTGGCGGCATCGGGGAAACGTGTCGGGGTTACGGCGGTCAGCCACAAGGTCATCCGGAACCTCCTGGCGAAGGTCGTGGAGTCGGCGGCGCGGCAAGGACTGTCGATCGATGTCGCGCACAAGCCCGGTGGGCGAGGGGAGGCGCCAACCGGGGATGGCGTGGAGAATCTCGCGGATAACGCCGCGGCGCTGGCGGCCGTGGACGCCGGGGCCGTGGTGGGGGGTACGGCCTGGGTCTGGGCACGTGACGACGCCGCGGAGCGATTGGATTACCTGATGATCGATGAAGCCGGGCAGGTGTCGCTCGTGCAGGCGCTCGCCGCTTCGAGAGCGGCGTCAAATGTGATTCTGGTCGGCGATCCGCAGCAACTCGAACAGCCGCAGCAGGGGTCGCATCCGGAAGGTGCGGACGTTGCGGCGCTGCAGCATGTCATCGGCGATTCGGAAACCGTCGCGGATGATCGTGGACTGTTCCTCGACGAGACACGGCGGATGCACCCTGGGATCTGCGCGTTCACGTCGGAGATCTACTACGAGGGCCGCCTGAAGGCCCGCGACGGGCTCGACGTGCAGGTTCTCACCGGTGTCGACCCGTTCAATGTCGGCCAGTTGTTCTATGTCCCCGTCGAGCACACAGCGAATCAGAATCGGTCGCCCGAGGAGGTTCGGGCGATCCGGGCACTGGTCGAAGCTTTGACCGCCAAGGGCGCACGATGGACCGATGTGAACGGTGAGTCGCATCAGCTCGGCCGGGATGACGTGCTGATCGTCACCCCCTACAACGCGCAGGTGGCGTTGCTCACCGAGGAGCTGCCCGGCCATCGCATCGGGACCGTGGACAGATTCCAGGGACAGGAAGCGCCCGTGGTCATCTACTCGATGTGCAGTTCGTCGGCATCTGACGCTCCGCGGGGAATGGGGTTCTTGTACAGTCCAAATCGCTTCAATGTCGCCACGAGCCGGGCACGATGTGCGTGCATTCTCGTGGCGTGCCCCGACGTGCTCGAGCCCGAGTGTCATACACCGGAGCAGATGCGGTGGGCGAGCGGACTCTGTCGGTTCCGGGAGATTTCCACGACTGTCCAACTACGCGGCTAGTTATTCTGCGGCGAAGCGTTGCTCGGTCTACCAGCGGGAACAGGCCCCGTCCGTGAAGACAGTGCTGGCGACAGCATCGCTCACCGGAACTCCCGGAGAGTTCATCGATGTGTCTCGCTAACGCCCTGCGCAGTACAATAGCCTAATGCCCCGGCCGTTCCGCCACTGCGGACAGAAAGACCCAGTCGCCATGAGGTGAACCTTGCGGAGCTTACGAACGCGGTTGAGTCCGACAAGTCACGGGCGGGGGAGGTGTACGAAGCTGCTCAGGTTGCTGATCGAGCTGGGGCCGGCGCTGGTGGAGGACGGGATGCTCAAGCGTTGAAAGCTATCGCATGGTTCCATCAGCGATTCGCTCACTCATCCGGCGTCGGTTGGGGGAGGTGTTTGGTACCGGCTTGCTGTGCAAGCCGTATGATGCTCACGAGCGTCGTGCTAGCCATGGCCGTTGGCTGTTCGACGCCGCGACGTGATCTCACATCGCTAACGGTCCCCGAGTGGGTCCACTCCGAGTCCGAGTTTCAGGAGATGCTCGCCGAAGTGGAGGCCTCGAATGGTGGGACGATCCGGCTCCTACCCGATCGCTTGCTCGAAACCTCTACGCCTCGGAGTGTGACACTGCGCCTTTCGGATGACAGCAGCGGACTGTCGGCGAGGCGAACGGGGCCACGAACTTACGAGATCATCGTCGGGAATGACTACGTCGGCTATGTTGCCAGGGGTGCCGAAGCAGACTTTTTCCACGCTGAGCCCGCCGAGTACGACCCCCCTGACTCAGGCGATCAAGACACGAGTTGGCGATCGACGGAGTTCGGCAGGCGTTGGATGGCTGCGGGGCTTCGATTCAAAGCCCGATACTCGTACCGTTTCGGCGTGGCCCACGAGTATGCACATGCCGCGCTGGGCCACCTTGAGCCTGAGAACGCGCGAGCCCGACTCAATCCAGCAACTCGAAAGCAGCTAGAACTCGAAGCGGACCAGTATCCCAATGGTGAAGATCAACATGTGCGCGTGGACCCGCAATGAACCCAGTAAACCCCCCGTTTCCTGGGCGGGACGAGTAGCCCACGAGTGGGCCGATCTGAGGGCAAAGATTCACTCGCTCCGCTAACATGGTCAGATGGTGCTCAAGAGACTCTTGCGTCAGGGTCTCTCGAAGGCGTGAGGGCGTAGTGGCCGTTACAAAGAGCTGATACGGCTGCTGATTGTGCGGTTCCGAGGGGTGTGTTGCCATTGCTCACTTGCTCGTTGGGACGATTCGCGCCGGGCGTCGAAGGACCCCCTCCGCAGTAAGTCGATCTGCCGCACATTGTAGCTTCGGTGGCCTGCACCATGCTAACGCGAACCGCCGGACGCGGAAGTCCAACGCCCGGTACCAAGAGGCTTGTGAGCTATTGGTCTGGGAAGTCGGAAGGCGATCTGTTGAGGGTGATCAGCTTCGGGTGCGTTGTGTCTGTGATTCGAACGGCGCACAGCGGCTGTATCGCCCGTCGTGCTTGTGCGGTTTGCGGCTCGGGTCCGTATCGTGAGGCATCTGGAAAGCAGCACAGACAGGAGACCAGCATGAAACCCGCCACGAACCCGGGACGCACCACTATCCGGAGCGTCGTCATTGGGTTGCTCCCGACTGCCGCCCCGTTCGCGGCGGTCGCGACGGCGCAGGGGGCCCAGACACCTGCTGGCACGGCCTCGCGGACGCGGGTGCAGCAATCGCTGACGGTGAACGAGGTGCCGTCCTTGCGGGGCTACCTGGGAGAACGATGGGAAGCAAACCGGAAGGGCTCACTCCACGGCTTCGATATCGAACGCTATGTCCGGCTCGTCGAGGAGCGGAACCACCGCGACTGGTGGTGGGCGGGCGAGCAGGACGGCAAGTGGCTCGAGAGCGCCGTGCTCTCGTCGGTCCATTCCGACCCGGCGCTCCGCCGCAAGGCCGAGTCGGTCCTCGTGCGCGTCATCGCGAGCCAGGAGCCGAGCGGCTATCTCGGCGTGACGGCGCGAGACATTCGGACGCCCGAGAAGCCCCTGCGTGGCATGGACCCGTACGAGGACTACTTCCGCCTGCACGCCTTGATCACAGCGTTCGAGCAATGGGGTGACGAGGATGCTCTGGACGCGGCGCGAGGCTTCGGCGACTATCTGCTCGACACGATCGGACCGGGCAAGGCGGAGTTCTGGCCGAGCGACCTCCGACCCCCGGAGAACCGGGGGAAGACCCTTCAGGGCGGTTCGGAGATCGCGGGACACGCCGTGCATTACAGTTGGGAAGGAACGCTCCTGATCGACCCGATGCTCCGTCTCGCGGACGCGACGGGCGATGCCCAGTACACGGAATGGTGCGAGTGGGTCGTCGGGAACATCGATCGCTGGAGCGGGTGGGACAGCTTCTCGAAGCTCGACAAGGTCGCGGCCGGCGAGATGGGCATCCACGAGGTGCAGCCGTATGTGCACTCGCACACCTTCCATATGAACTTCCTCGGGTTCCTCCGCCTCTACGAGATCACGGGTGACGCGTCGCTGCTCAGGAAGGTCGCGGGCGCCTGGCGCGACATCGCGGACCGGCAGATGTACATCACGGGGGGCGTGAGCGTCGGGGAGCACTACGAGGCCCGTCGGATCCGGCCGCTCTCGGGGCACGCCGTCGAGACATGCGCCACGATGTCCTGGCTGCAGGTCACGCAGTATCTCCTGGAACTCACGGGCGATCCGAAGTACGCCGACGCGATGGAGCGGCTGCTCTGGAACCATGTCTTTGCGTCGCAGGCGGTCGATGGGGACACCTACCGGTATCACACCCCGCCCAACGGGATCAAGCCCGCCGGCTACTTTCACGGCCCGGATTGCTGCACATCCAGCGGTCACCGCATGGTGTCGCTGCTGCCCACCTTCCTCTATGGAAAGGACGGGCGCGGGGTCTATGTGAACCAGTACGGTGCGACGACGGTGGACGCCGATCTCGGCGAGCGGGGCACCTTCCGCCTCAGGCAGGAGACTGACTATCCCGAGGGTGAAGCGATCACGCTGATCGTCGAGGCCGCGCCGGAGGAGGCGACATCACTGCGTTTGCGGATCCCGGGGTGGTGCGCGTCGCCCCGCGTGACATCGCGTGGGGTTCCGGTCCCCGATGTGCGACCCGGCCGCTACCTCGAACTCGTCGAAGCGTGGCAGCCCGGTGACGAGATCGATCTGGTGCTGCCCATGCAGCCGAAGTGGGTCCAGTCCAACGCGGATTGGAGCACGGCGATCCACCGGCTGCCGGGTGGCGAGATCATGCACAACACCGAAGATGGTGCGCCGCAGCCGTGGGCGTTGACGCGTGGGCCGGTCGTCTACGCGGCGGACACTACCTGGTGGGACGGTTCGGGTGCCCCCGCACCGAAGCTCGTCGGCGAGGATCTCGCGGTGATCCCCGACATCGCTCGGGTTCGCGAGGCACCGGCGCCACAGGGCGTGGTCGGCCCCGCATTCGAGATCCCATGCGTCACGCTGGAGGGCGAAGAGGTCGAGATGACCATGCTCCCGTTCACGAACATCGGGCAGTGGTACCGTCCCGGTGAAGCGAGACCCGACCGCCACGCCGGGACCTATTCCTACGCGATCTGGCTGCAGAGCGCCGACTCGCCCGTGTTCGCCGAGCGGGCCCGCCTCGTGCAAGAGCGTGAGCGTCGCCTCGCCGATGCGGTGGATTACATCGAAATCGGGAACCCCGATTCCGAGCGGGCTCACGTTGTGCAGGGCGGGAGCACCGGCGAATTCAACGGACGAACCTACCGGCACGGGCACGACTTTTCGTACCAGATGAGGGTTCCCCCCGAGCGTGACGCGAGTCTTGTCGTGATGTACTGGGGCAGCGATGTCCGCCGGGTTTTCGATGTTATCGCAGACGATCGCGTGCTTGCGACTCAGGAACTCATGAACAACCGCCCCGGCGAGTTCTACGAGGAAACTTACGCCATCCCAGCGGACCTGATCAGCGGGAAAACCGACGGCTTCGGGCGCAAAGTCGAGACCGTCTCGATCCGGTTCCGATCCAGGAACAACGATGTCGCGGGGGGCGTCTTCGGGATCCGAGTGGAGTAGACCCCCAACGAGATTCGGTCGGTCCGAGTCGGTCGGAGGTTCGAATCCTCTCACCCCGATTCAGAGCGGAAGTCCCCGGGAAACAAGGGGCTTCCGTTTTTGTTTGGCCTTGGTCAGCCCGGTCACGGCTTCGAGACGGGCATCAGGGCTCGGTCGTCTGATCAGTGGTCCATTCGGGCTGCCGAACGACCATCCAGCTTTCTAAATCAGTCCGATAGACCTCGTTCATCTGAATGAGCTGCTCGATCAGTCGCCCGTAGACCGGGTTGCTGACATCGTTGTGGTCCTTCGAGATCTCTTCGGACACGCGGATCACCCAGAATGGTGTGTCGTTGAACGCGCCCGGGATTCGCTCGATCACGATCTCGCCTTCGCGAAGATAGGCCCGATGGCTGGTGAGATAGTCGTCGTGCCCGATCGCCCGTGTCGCGAGATATCGCTGACTCGGTTCGTCCGGGCCGTGATCCCTCCGGAAGCTCAGGTTCCAGCTCGCGATGGTGCGGCCGAACGGGTAGGCACGGCCCGTGGCGGTGTCGGCCTCCGATGTGATCGAAGCGATGAAAGGACCGTCCGCCTGCTTGGCGGCCCCGTCGTGCGTACGAAGTTCCAGCCGAACGCCGAACCGCTTGAACAGATCGATCAACTGCCATGACGCGAGGGCTTCGAGCGCCGGGTTCTGGAGAATGACGAGATCGGCGGGCAGGCGAGTCCCGTCCTCGCCCCCCGAGAGCACGAGCGTTGTCAGCACGGGGGCGACCGACTTCCCGATGATCATGCCGCCCATGGAATGCCCGACGATGAAGCATTTCGATCCCGGGTGCGCCTTCGTCGCATCCATGATCCGCAGGAGGGTTTCCTGCATGTGCAGAGACGCGACCCGCTCGCCCGCCCGTCGCCGGTCCCAGAAGGTCAGCTGCTCCTGCAGGGGAACATCACTGGTATCGCCCCGCCAGCCCAGGAAAACGCCGACCACGCGATCGGCGGCGAACGGTCGGTCGGCGGGGTTGCGCGCGGCGTCCCGGCGGACTGTCTCGCGGAACTGCGCGAGGGCGCCTTCCTGATCGTGCGGATCCGCGTTGTTCTTCCAGCCGTGGATGTAGACGATCACGAGGGTTCCGTCGCGCGCCTCGCGGTTGGATTGGCGGATCAGCTCGATGGTGCTCTCGAGTTGGTCGCGTTCCCACAGGACGCCCTGATCGTCAAACTCGACGACACCCAGATCCGCGACGACGCCCCCCGCTTCGCCTGTCGTGACGCGCTCCCGGTACTGGTCCGGACGCGCGTTGTAGAGCGTGTTGGGCACGCACCCGGCGAGCGCGGCGACCGCCGCAAGCAAAGCGAGGTACACGGTGCAGCGATTCTCACGAACGGCGCGGACACGACAGATGCCCATTCTCGGATCTCCTGTGAGCTGGCGGCAGACGAGGCCTCGGAACGAGAAACAGTAACCGCCGCCGATGCTGCCGACCGCGCCCACACTCGATGGGAACAACCTCCCTGGAGGGTCCTTCGTGAAACTTTGGAGCCTCGAAGGACCCGGGGCGTGATTCTCGATCACCGACGACGCCGGAACCGCACCGTCGATCTTTCTCGATCCCGCCCGTTGTTCACGCGGCGGTGCCACGAATGCTCCGCGGCCGATCCGCCGCGCAACGGCGAGAACATTCGCCGGTCGGCATCGCCCGATGAGGCTGCCCGTCCGGGGCGTACGATCGAATCGGCATGACTGTATCCACTCCTGATCAAACGGAGGAGGCACGCGGGGATGACGCCGGGCGTGCGCGGCGCGTTTCCGGGGCGCTGCGCCGCCTCCACGCCCGTTACGCCTCGTGCGACGAAGGACGGATCGCTGACTACATCCCCGAGCTCACGAAGGCGGACCGCGATTGGTTCGGTATCGCGATCGTCACGGTCGAGGGCGAGGTGTTCAGCGTGGGTGATGACGAGCAGCCCTTCACCATCCAGTCGCTCTCCAAGCCCTTCACCTACGCGCTCGCGCTGCAGGATCGGGGTCGGGAGGCGGTGATGCGTCGCGTCGGCGTCGAGCCGACAGGGGACTCGTTCGACAGCATCATCAAGCTCGACTACTACAACCGTCCCCACAACCCGATGATCAACTCGGGCGCGATCGCCGCGGTCGGGATGGTCAACGGTTCATCCCCAGACGAGCGTTTCGAGCGGATCCGGGGCGTGCTGACGCGGTGCACCGGGTGCGACCTCCGGGTCAACGAGACCGTGTTCCGATCGGAGAGCGAGACGGGGCACCGCAACCGGGCGATGGCCCACCTGATGCGCAACTTCGGCATTCTCGAGGGCGATGTCGAAGAGACCCTGAGCGCGTATTTCCGCCAGTGCTCGGTCGAAGTCTCGACACGCAGCATGGCGGTGATGGCCGCAACACTCGCGAACCGGGGCATCAACCCCGTGACCGGCGCGCGAGCGTTGGAAGAGCGGTACATCCGGGATGTGCTGACGGTCATGCACACCTGCGGCATGTACAACTACGCGGGCGAATGGGCCTACACCGTGGGCCTCCCGGCGAAGTCGGGCGTGTCCGGGGGCGTTATCGCGGTGCTGCCGGGGCAGTTCGGGATGTGCGTGTTCTCGCCCCCGGTGGACGAACGGGGCAACAGCGTGCGGGGCATCCGCGTCTGCGAGGACCTGAGCCGGAACACGGGGATGCACATCTTCGAGACGCTGCCGTCCCCCGACGGTCAGAGGGGGGGCGTGCTCGATCGGATCGAGGATGTCGACCACCCCTCACCAGTGATCCCCCATGTCACCGAGCACAGGGGCGACGCGACCGTGCACGCGCGGAGCGAGGGCCCGGGAGGCCCCACGACGAGCGAACCGTGACCCCCGGAGCGTCGGACGCAACCCGGATAGTCGCGACAAGGCCTTCGGCTGTCACTCCGCGTGCGACGAGCCCCGGATGTACTCGAGCAGGTCCGCCGCGTCGATGACCCCGATTGGGGGCGCGAGGTCCATCGACCCGTCACTCTCGTTCACACGCTCGATCGCCTCGATGACATCGAAGAAATCCAGTGCGCCGTCGCCGTTCAGATCGGGCGCCGTCAGCACGCTGGCGTATTGCTGACCCGGTATCGCGGGGAAATCGGGCGCGAAGCCGGGCCAGGGATCCAATGCCTCGGGCAGAATCTGGTTGGTGATCTGCCCGTTTCCCTTGACGATGCACGCGAAGATCTTGATCTGCCCGAGCGGGCCCGTCCCGGTCCCGAGCTGGCTGGAGGGCACGAAGATCTCGAACCCCGAGCCCGCGGCGTGCCCCGCGGTGCCGAGTGCGACCTCGATGCCCAGGTTGTCCGTGCCCTGGATGAGGTTCGAATCTCCCGAGCCCATGAACTGCCGTCCCAGGTAGGTCTTGCTGCCGTTCGATCCGCTCTGCAGCGTCACCCAGTCGCAGAAGACCGAGCCTTCGAAGCCGTTCATGAACAGCAGGCGGTCGGCCGCGAACCCGGTCTCCAGTTGGGTGCCCGTCAGCGCCTGAAGCCCGGCGGGGGGCGGGTTGAGGCTCGAGGTGTTCACGGTGTTCTGCCCGCCGCTCTGCGAATCGAAGAAGACCGCGATCGCGGTGCCGTCGATCGCCAGCTCGCCCTCGATGCCGATCTCCACGCCCCCATCCACCGGTCGGGCGTAGAGCGCGCGGAGCTGGGAGATCTCCGAGTAACGGTCGCGCGCGTTCGTCGCGATCGGTCCGTTCGCGTACGACTGCCCGATGAGGCGGCCGTCGCGCAGCGCGAGATCGGGCTGCGCATCGGGGACGGGTTCGCCGATCTGGAAGGTCACGGGCAGCGCATGCAGCGAGGTGCTGGCGGCGCTCCAGATGCGGTCCCCGAGCATCACGCGGATGTCGATGGGCCGGTCCTGCGGCGCGAGGCCGCCCTCGATGCTTCCGACGCGAACGGTGACCTGGTTCCCGCTGCGTTCGGCCTCGAAGGTCGTGCGCGTGTAGCCGCCCGTCTGGAACGCCCAGCCGTCGCCGTCGTCTTCGTAGAGCACGCCCGACGCGAGCCCTTGCTCGTCGAGACCGATGATCAACTCGAGCGGCTCGTCCCGCCTCGGCGTGAGCTCGCGCGAATGCTGCACGAGGTTGTTCGCGACGACGATGTGCCCGCCCAACACATAGAGACCGGGCTGGTCGGGGTCGTCGGAGTCGCGCACGAAGCCCGGCGTGTTCTGGGCGGGGAAATCGAACTCGTAGACGGGCGTCTCCGTCGGAGGGATCTGGGGCACGGCACCGGGCTTGGTCGCGCCGACGACCAGAAGCCCCGGCCCGATGAGAAAGCCGTCGTCCCATTCCCGCAGCGCCGGGTTCGCGGGCTCCGCGAAGAAGAGAGGCCTCGCGACGGGGAGCCCCGCAGTGTGCGCGTCGTAGAACTGCGTGTACAGGTAGTTGAGCAGGCGGTAGCGCCGGTTCAGGGCGAGGCGGGAGGTGTTCTCCGTCGCGCTCCCGTACGACCAGGGCTCCCGGTCCCGGCTCGCGAAGCCGTAGTGCCCCCGCGCGAAGGGCATCAGCGCACCCATGCCCATCCATCGGGCGTACATCTCGGCGCCGGAGTCCCCGTTGAAACCGCCGATGTCGGGGCCCGCGTTGGGCTGCCCGCTCAGTCCCATGTTGATGATGTTCTGGATCGAGACATCGACATGGTACCAGTCGGCGACATTGTCACCGGTCCACATCGCCGCGTAGCGCTGCCCGCCGATGTAGCCCGCCCGCGTCAGCACGAAGGGCCGCCTGCCGGGGAAGGCCCGCAGCATGCCCTCGCGCGTCGCGCGGGACATCTGCATGCCGTAAATGTTGTGATACTTGCGGTGGATGTTGGGCCCGCCCAGGTCCGCGTCGGCGCGGTGCCAGTTGTTGTCGGGCATCGTCTTGCTCGCGACATTGAACACCGCGGGCTCGTTCATGTCGTTCCAGA
>DLBY01000143.1:27984-28327 GCA_002480345.1 Phycisphaerales bacterium UBA7812
CGGGCTCGTTCATGTCGTTCCAGATGCCGTCGATGCCGATGGACGCGAAGCTCTCGATGCGCCCCGCCCACCAGTCGCGGGTCGTTGCCATCGTGAAGTCGGGCCACACCGAGAGGCCGGGCCAGACATCGCCCCGAAACTCGAATCCCGACGGGTTCTGCACCGCGAGCCCCTGCGCGTTCATCTGGGTGTAGGCGTCGTAGCCGCCGTCCACCTTGATCCCGCAGTTCGCCATCCAGACGGCCTGGAAACCGATCGCGTCGAGCGCCGCGTTGAGTCCGGCCGGATCGGGAAACGCGGACGGATTAACGGTGAAGTTGCGGAACCCGTCCATGTAGTCGAT
>DLBY01000143.1:28630-29299 GCA_002480345.1 Phycisphaerales bacterium UBA7812
GCGGAACCCGTCCATGTAGTCGATATCCATCCAGATCACCTCCGCGGGGATCTGACGGCTGCGGAACTCGCCCGCGACATCAAGGACATTTTGCTGGGGGAAGTAGGAGTACTTGCTCTGGTGGTACCCCACCGACCACATGGGCGGCATGAACGGGTATCCCGTCAGCTCCGCGAGCTTCGACACCACCCCCTGCGGCGTGCCGGCGTTGACCGTCACGACGCGCGGCGCCGGGCCCTCGGTCTGGAAGACGATGCCGTCGACAGCGGGCCGCTCGAGGTCGAGCGAACTCGCCCAGGTCGAGTCGAACAGCACGCCGAACGCGGAGCCGTCGGCGCGAACCCCCAGCACCCAGGGGTGCGTCTGGTAGTTGCGGTTCGAGGCGTCGTTCCACGCGAAGTTGTCGAGGTTGTAGTACTCGACGCGCCGCCCGGTCCGCTCCATCGGGCCCGACTGGTGCCCCGTCGCGTAGAGGTTCGTCCCCTCGTCGATCGCGATCACCACGGTCTGCAAGCCGCCCCGGACATCGAAGGCCGGGAGCGGAGAGAAGCCCGCGGGCGGCCCGCCCGCCGCGGGCGGGTCTGCGACCAGCGCGACCGATGGCTCGGCGCTGTCCCGCGCCGCGGTGGACGCGAACGAACGGACCACCCCGTCCCCCCGCCACTCGTG
>DLBY01000143.1:29610-37284 GCA_002480345.1 Phycisphaerales bacterium UBA7812
CCCCCAGCCACTCGTGGACCGGCTGGGCGATCACCGCCCCCGCCAGTGTGCACACACCCAGAACGCCCAACGACTGCGTCCAACGCATCGGACTTCTCCTCGATCGGTTTGCTCATCCAGCCCGGTCCGGACGAGCCCCCACGGCCTGCCGCGACTGTATTCGTATCGCCCCGGATCACCAAGCCTTTCGGTGACGCGGCATCGATCGTGCGCAGAACAAACGCCGAGCGCCGGTCCAGACGGGGCATGGACCGAGAACACAGCGACCTCGGGGGCACGGTTTGTCTCCGAGTATCATCGCACGATGTTCCGAAGCCGCCTGTCCACGCGCCCGCTGCTCCTCGTCCCGCTGTTCTTCGCCCTGCCCTTGGGTGGCGCCGCGATCCAACCGGATCCGGGCTCCTCACGATCGGTGGCGATCAGCCCCCGGACCGACCGATCGATCTCCGCCCCCGTCGGCTTCGATGTCGAACTGCTCCACGAAGTCGATGCCCCGACACAGGGCTCATGGGTGGCGCTGTGCGATCGTCCCGACGGCACGCTGTACGCTGTCGACCAGTACGGCGGGCTCTTCCGCATCACCCCGCCCCCGCTCGATGACTTCGAATCCGCACCCGAGATCACGCCTGTCGATCTCCCGCTCAACGGCGCACAAGGCCTGCTGTATGCGTTCGACGCGCTCTATGTGATGGAGACCGGCAGGGGCCTGCTCCGCATCACGGATGCCGATGGGGACGGCGAGGTCGACGCCCCCGAGCTGATCGTCGAGGTCTCCGGGGACGGAGAGCACGGCTCGCACGCCGTGGTGCTCCACCCGGACGGTGAATCGCTGCTGTTCGTCTGCGGGAATCACACCCCGCTCCCCGAGTCGCTCACCGCGAGCCGCGTGCCGCGGGTGTGGGGCGAAGATTTGCTGCTGGCGCGCGACCCCGACCCGAGGGGGCACGCGACGGGGCGGATGGCGCCGGGCGGGTATGTCTGCCGCGTCTCGCCCGACGGCGCGGAGGTCGAACTGATCGCGTGCGGGTTCCGGAACGCGTACGACCTCGCGGTCTCCCCCGCGGGCGAGGTCTTCGCGTTCGACTCCGATATGGAGTGGGACCTGGGCCTGCCCTGGTACCGCCCGGCGCGCGTGTGCCATGTGGTGAGCGGCGCCGACTTCGGCTGGCGCTTCGGCAGCGGCAAGTGGCCCGACCACTATCCCGACTCGCTGCCCCCGGTGGTCGATATCGGCCCCGCATCCCCCACCGGCATGCTCTTCGGAACCGGCGCCGCGTTCCCCGAACGCTACCAGCGGGCGATGTTCATGCTCGACTGGACCTACGGGATCATCTACGCGGTCCATCTGAATCCCGCCGGTGCGAGCTTCGATGCCGAGGTCGAACCGTTCGTCGTGGGCAAACCCCTGCCGGTAACCGACGCCGCGATGGGCGCGGACGGCTCGCTCTATTTCACGACCGGCGGTCGCCGCCTCGCCTCCCGCCTCTACCGCATCGTCTATCGAGGGGATGAAGCGACAGTCCGAACACCCCGGGAACTTCCGACTCCCGCCGAGACAGCACGGCGTACCGCCCTCGAAGCGTTGCACCACCCGAGGGCGCGCGGCGAACTCGACTCCCTCTGGCGCGACCTCGCTCATCGCGATCGCTTCGTCCGCCACGCGGCGCGGGTGGCCCTTGAGCACCGACCCGAAACCGAGTGGAGAACGCGGGCCCTCGAGGAGACCGACCCGCTCAGCGCCGGGCAAGCCCTGATCGCCCTCGCCCGCCACGACGCGCCCGAGCACGCGGAAGGCATGTACCAAGCCCTCCTGCGGTTCGATCCTGAATATGCCAGTGAGGACGCGAGCCTCGCGCTCCTCCGAGCTGCGGCGCTCGCGATGATCCGCCTGGGTCCGCCGAGCGACTCGACACGATCGAAACTGATCACACACACCCGTCTGTTCTCCGGATCGGAAGCCGTCGAGACAGAGGCTGTCCGCCTGCTCATCGCGCTCGGCGATCCGGGTGTGATCGACCGCTGCCTCGAACGCCTGAGCGACACCGCGGCGCGCACCCCCGCGAGTTGGGCGGACCTCGCGGAGCAGAACGATCAGTACGGCAGCGCCATCCGCGACATGCTCGACGCCCCACCGCCCACCGACGCGATCCGCTACGCCCACATGCTCAGCAATCTCGAGTCCGGATGGACCTTCCAGCAGCGGCAGGCCTTCTTTACTTTTCTGCAACGCGCCTCCGCGGCATCAGGCGGCATGAGCTACCGCGGCTTCATCGACGCGATCCGCCAGCGAGCGCTCGGCCGTTGCACCGCTCTCGAGCGAGAGGCCCTCGCGCCGCTGCTCGAGCCGATCAACCAGCAGAGCGACCTTCCCGAGATGGTGTTCCCCTCCGGCCCATTCCGCGCCTGGACAACCGACGACGCCGCGCGGGCCGTCGGCACACTCCGCGGCGTCTCCTTTGAGCGTGGAGCGGGTCTCTATCGCGCCGCGGCGTGCATGAGCTGCCATCAGATGAACGGGCTCGGGAGCAATGTCGGACCCGATCTGTCCAGCGTGGGGCGCACCTACGCGCCCGCGGACCTTGTGCGAGCGATCATCGAACCGAGCGCCTCGGTCTCGGATCAGTACGCGGTCTCGGTTGTCACCCTGCGCGACGCGGATCCCGTCAGCGGGATCATCACCGGGGCGGACGAGCAGCACATTACGGTTGCGCCCTACTTCGGCTCGTCGGCTTCGCCGACCAGGATCCCGCGGGAGCGGATCCGCTCGATCGAGCCCTCGCCCACCTCCGCGATGCCGGCGGGTCTCGTCAACAGCTTCAACGCTGACGATCTGCGCGACCTGATCGCGTATCTCGTCAGCGGCGGTAACCCGGACGACGCCGTGTACAGCGACTGAATCGCAACGAGCGCCATGCGTTCGCGCATCCCACCACCCAACGGAGTGGCGTGCGCCAGCCCCGGGATTCGCAAACGGGCGGAGCGATTCACCCGGATCGTGCTCCCATGATTGAGCCGGGACCGGTTGGCCCAGGATCCGCCTCCGGTATACTCGGCGAACCGCCCGGTTCCGATCTGCCGCGCGGGGGAGATATCCACTGAATCCGCGAGGCACACAGGATGACCCGGTGCGCGGGCGTGCGCTCGAATGCCTGCTCGCCCTCGTCGCGTGCGCGGCGCTGGCGGGCGTCGGTTGGCTCGCTTTCGGGGATCCGTTCGGATCCCTGCGCAGCGGGGACGCCCCGCCGCCGTCTCACCCCGATGCGGCCCTCGCCCGCGTCGCGACCGATGAACCCGCGTCCCCCGCGGGCGAGACGCAGAACGAAGTCCGGTACGGACGCGACATCCGTCCCCTTCTCTCCGACCGCTGTTTCAACTGTCACGGCCAGGACCCCGAGACACGCGCCGCCGGGCTGCGCCTGGACACGCGCGACGCCGCGATCGCGAGCCGCGACGGCACGCGCGCCGTCGTGCCGGGCGATCCCGACGCGAGCGCGCTCTGGACTCGGATCACCCACCACGACCCCGACCTGCGCATGCCCCCTCCCGAGGCGCAGAAACGCCCGCTGACCGATGCCGATCTCGCTCTGATCCGCGCATGGATCGAGCAAGGCGCCGAGTACGAGCCCCACTGGGCGTTCGAACCTCCCGCGCGGCACGATCCGCCCGGGGTCCAGAAGGGTGACTGGGCCCGCGACGAGATCGATCGGTTCGTGCTCGCGAAGATGGAAGCCCAAAGCGTCACGCCCGCGCCCGAAGCAGCGCCCGAGACGCTGCTGCGCCGCGTCTTCCTCGACCTGACGGGGCTCCCCCCCACGCTCGAAGAGCTGGACGAATTTCTCCAGGATCGCGAACGCGAGGGCGACGACGCGTACGCCCGCTGGGTCGAGCGCCTTTTGAACGAGGAGCCCTATGTCACCCGCGTCGCGGAACGCCTGACGACACCCTGGCTCGACGCCGCCCGGTACGCGGACACGATCGGCATCCACACCGACGCCGGTCGCCAGATGTGGCTCTGGCGCGACTGGGTGATCGACGCGTTCCGAATGAACATGCCCTACGACCGGTTCATCACCGAGCAGCTCGCGGGCGATCTGATCCCCGGCGCGACCGAGCCCCAGCGTATCGCGAGCGGCTTCAACAGGAGCCATGTGATCACCGACGAGGGCGGCGCGATCGACGAGGAGTATCTCGTCGAGTACGCGGTCGACCGGACCGACACCGCCTCGTCCGTCTTCCTGGGCCTCACGATGTCGTGCGCACGATGCCACGACCACAAGTACGACCCGATCTCCGCGGAGGACTACTACAGCCTGTTCGCGTACTTCAATTCCAACGACGAGCCCGGGCTCTATTCCCAGCAGCGCGACCCCAACCGCGCCTTCGAACCCGCGATAGCCGTGCTGACAGAACTGCAGCGGGAGCGTCTCGGAGAAATCAACGACGAGTTGTCGATCCTCGAAGACAGAGCGGCATCGCCCGGCGAGGAGATCATCGCCGCACGACGGGCCTTCTTCTCCGCCCTTCAAAGCGAGTGGCGCACGCCCAGGGTCGAATCCGCGCGCTCCGCCGGCCTCTCAACGCTGGAGGTGCTGGACGATCGTTCCGTTCGCGCCGCGGGCGAGAACCCCGAGACCGACCGCTTCGAACTCACGCTGGGCCTTGACGAACCGATCGCGGGCGCAAACGCCCTGCTGATCGAGGCGCTCACCGACGATTCGATCGAGGGCAGCCGCCCGGGGCGTGCCTCCAACGGGAACGCCGTTCTGACCGATCTCGAGATTTCACTCTCGCGCGGGACCGACTCGCGGGCGCTCGAGCCTCGCTGGGCATGGGCGGATATCGCCCAGACCGAGGGAGGGCACCGATGGGTCGACCCGCTGACCAGGGGCTCGATCAGCGGCTGGGCGATCGACGGGCACAACCACCCGGGCCCGCGTGCGCTGCTCGTGCTCCTCGATGAAGCGACCGACATCGGTGCCGAGGATCGGCTCTCGGTCACGCTCCGATTCGAATCAGAATACCCGAATCATGCGTTCGTCAGAACCCGTGTGCGCGTCGGATCCGTCACACCGCCCCGGGGGATCGTCCCAGTCTTCGGCACCTGGCACCGAACCCCGGTCTTCACCGGGCCAAGCCGCGCCGAAGTGTTCGCGGAGAGCTTCGGGCCCGAGTCGGTCCCGCGCATCGACACCGCTGATTCCTTCGGAGACGACGACCACACATGGTCGATCGCCCGCGAGATCCGCGACGGCGAAGTCGCCGCGTTCACGGGCCCGACGCCCGGCGCCGTCTATTTCGCCCGAGAGGTCTTCTCGCCGGAGACGATCGAGCTGCCCGTCTCACTGGGCAGCGACGACGGGTTCCGCCTCTTCGTCAACGGATCGCTGGTCGCCGAGAACGACACCGAACGAGGCGTCGCCCCCGATCAGGACCGCGCCGTCCTCCCCCTCCGCGCGGGACGCAATATCGTCGTGATGAAGGTCATCAACACGGGCGGGCCCGGCGGGCTCTACTTCGCGCCAGACCTCCCCCCGCTCTCGGTCAACGACCTTGCCATCGCGGCGCTGCCCGAGCAGGTGCGGACCGATGACCTCCGGACCCGGGCGTTCGACGCGTGGCACCGATCGCCCATCTCGCCGACGGGGCAGCTCTATCTCCGGCTCGACGAGCTCCGCGCACAAGCGGCACGCGTCGAGGCCGAGGCGCCGCGGACGATGGTGATGCGAGAACTCGACGAGCCGCGAGAGACCTTCGTGCTCGTGCGGGGCATGTACGACCAGCCCGATGAATCAAGACCCGTCGAACGCCGAGTGCCAGCCGTGCTGGGATCACTCCCCCACGGCGCCCCCCCGAACCGCTTGGGGCTCGCGCAGTGGATGACCGCACCCGACAACCCGCTGGTCGCGCGCGTCGCGGTCAACCGGTTCTGGATGATGCTGTTCGGGGAAGGGCTCGTGCGCACGCCCGAGGACTTCGGCCTGCAGGGCGCCTGGCCCACCCATCCCGAATTGCTCGACACCCTCGCCGTCGATTTCCGCGAGAGCGGATGGGATGTGCACGCGCTGCTCAAGCGGATCGTGCTCAGCGCCACCTACCGGCAGGACTCCGCGTTCCGACCCGATCTCCACGAACTCGATCCGGACAACGAGCTACTCGCCCGCTACCCGAGCCGACGCCTCTGGGCCGAGCAGATCCGCGACCAGGCGCTCTACCACGCGGGCCTGCTCGTCGAACAGACCGGGGGGCCGTCGGTCAAGCCCTACCAACCCGCCGGGCTGTGGCGCGAGGTCGCGATGCCCGCTTCGAACACGCGGGAGTTCGTCCGCGGCTCGGGGGATGATCTCTACCGGCGTTCGCTCTACACCTATTGGAAACGGGCGGCCCCGCCCCCCGCGATGCGCGCATTCGACGCGCCGACACGCGAGTTCTGCACCGTCCAGCGGGCAACGACCGACACGCCCCTGCAGGCGCTGGTGCTCTGGAACGACGAACAGTTTGTCGAGGCCGCGCGCGTCCTCGCGCAGCGGACGCTCTCGCGCGAAGGGACCGACGAAACCAGGCTCGGCAGGCTCTTCCGACGCTGCACCGCCCAGGAGCCCGATGAACGCGAGCGCGCCGTCCTCAGCGAGACACTCGACGCGTTCCGCCAGCGGTTCAGCGCATCGCCCGGAGACGCGTCGTCCCTCCTCCGCGTGGGCGACGCGATGGTCCCCGAAACAATGGCGGGCGCCGAGCCCGAGCTGGCCGCCTGGACGATGGTCGCTTCCACCGTCATGAACCTCTACCGGGTGACGACCCAGGAGTGATCGGCATGGACCCCCTGCACCCCACCGAGGAATACTACCGGAACATCACGCGCCGGCAGTTCTTCGATGTCTCGGCGCGGACGATGAGCGCCGCGATGGGCGCGATGGGGATCGCCGGTCTCGCGGGCGCCGCGGAGAAGATCGCCGGCACGCAACCCGGGGTTTCGCTGCCGAGCCAGCCCCACTTCCGCCCCAAGGCGAAGCGCGTGATCTACATGCACATGTCGGGCGCGCCGAGCCAGATCGACCTGTTCGACTACAAGCCGGCGCTGCGGGAGCGGTTCGATCAGGACCTCCCCGAATCGATCAGGCAGGGCCAGCGCCTCACCACGATGACCAGCGGGCAGAACCGCTTCCCCGTCGCGCCCTCGATCTTCCGCTTCTCGCGGTACCCCAACAACCAGGACGGCGCCTGGGTCAGCGAACTGATGCCCCACACCGGGTCGATCGCGAAGGAACTCTGCTTCATCAAGTCGATGCACACCGACGCGATCAACCACGAGCCCGGGATCACCTTCTTCCAGACCGGCAGCCAGCAGCCGGGAAGGGCCTCGTTCGGCGCGTGGACCAGCTACGGACTGGGCAGCGGAAACGCGAACCTGCCCTCCTTCGTCGTGCTCATCACGCAGGGCTTCGGCAACATGCAGGCCCTCTCCGCCCGCTTCTGGGGCTCGGGCTTCCTCCCCAGCGAGCACCAGGGCGTCCACCTCCGCAGCGGCAGCGAACCGGTGCTCTACCTCAAGGACCAGCCCGGCATCGACCGGGCCGACCGACGACGCATGCTCGACGCCCTCGCGGAACTGAACGAGGCACACCGCGTCCGCACGCTCGACCCCGAGATCGACACCCGCATCGCCCAGTACGAGAT
>DLBY01000143.1:37612-37802 GCA_002480345.1 Phycisphaerales bacterium UBA7812
CCGCATGCAGATGTCCGTCCCGGAACTCACCGACTTCTCGGATGAGGACCCCGAGACCCTCGAGATGTACGGGCCCGAGGTCCACAAGCCCGGATCGTTCGCCGCCAACTGCCTGCTCGCCCGCCGCCTCGCGGAGCGCGATGTGCGATTCATCCAGCTCTACCACCAGGGATGGGACCAGCACGGCGGA
>DLBY01000171.1:0-12830 GCA_002480345.1 Phycisphaerales bacterium UBA7812
GGAGGAGCCCACACTCGTCGGCGCGTTCTTCGATTTCGACCTCGACGGCGACCCCGACCTCTACGAGGGCAACGACAAGGGGTCCGGCTGCTTCGCGCGCACGAACTACCTCTACGAGAATGTCGGCGGGACCTTCGTCGACATCACCGAGCAGTCGGGCACCGAATCGTGCACCGACACGATGGGCATCGGCATCGCGGATTATGACCAGAACGGGTGGCCCGACCTCTATTGCACCCACACCGCCGCCGCGCCCGGCAACACGCTCATGATGAACCGGGGGGACGGCACCTTCGCGCTCCGCGCCCCCGAGTACGGCGTGGACTCCCTCGCCCTCTCGTGGGGGTGCGCGTTCTTCGATCACGACAACGACGGGGACCTCGCGATCTATGTCAACAATATCTTCGCGCCCGATCGCCTGTTCGACATCCAGGACGGCTGGCCCGCGGTCGACATCGCGCCGCAGATGGGCGTGCACAGCACGGGACGCGCGTACAACATCTCCCTCGCGGATATCGACCTGGACGGCGATCTCGACTACATCATCCAGCTCGTCCCGGGCGATGTGAAGCTCTACATCAACCACGAGGGCAGCAAGCGCCACTGGATCGGGCTCGACATCACGGGCTATGCCCGCAACCACTACGCGATCGGCGCGATCGTTCGCGTCCGCACAGGCGAGACCTGGCAGACCGCGGAGGTCCTCGCGGGCGGGAACAACTTCCGGAGCCAGAACGAGCTGACGCGCCACTTCGGGCTGGACGGCCGCTGCTCGGTCGACGAGATCGAGGTCCGCTGGCCCGACGGGATCACCCGGACGCTGCGCGACTATCCCGCGGATGCGCGATACCCGATCTACCGCTTCCAGGCGCTGGGGGATGCCGACGGGGACGGGTTCATCGGCGCACGCGATCTGTCGGCCCTCGCGGGCTCGTTCGGGATCGTCCGAGCGGACACCGCGGTGTTCGATATGAACGGGGACGGGCGGATCGATCAGCGCGATTTCCGCCGCGCCGTGGAGCGGGCTTTCTCGCCCGTCGCACCCTGACCGCGACGCGGGCGGGCGACTTCTCGGCGCGAGAAAATAGAATCAAGAGTCCGGGGAGAGAGGAGCGCGCATGCCCACGCGCACCCGACCGCCGGTCTCGATCGGGGCCCTCGTCGCGCTCGCGTCGATCGGTCTCGCGACCGCCTCCCGCGCCCAGCAGGGGTGGGTCACCCACACGATCGAGAACGAATTGATTGTGGGGACACCCGATCAGCCCGTCGGCTACGCCTTCGACTGCCCGCTCGAGGTCTTCGAGTTCGGCCCTTCGGTCTGGATCGACGCGACGATCTACGAGCCGTCCCGCGCGAGCGAACTCAACATCGAACTCGAGCACGAATCGGGGTTCGTGCTCTCGTTCGACGGCTCGGACAGCAACCCCTACGACCTCGGACCCGCGGATGTCGATCTCGGATTCGCTGACGAGCCCGGCACCTGGCAGACCGGCATCACCGTCGATATCTTCGGGCAGCTCCCGAGCATCGAGGGGGCGTGGACCGTCTGGGTCTACGACGAACACGACAGCCTCGTAGGACCGGAGGGCACGCTGACGATGACCGTCACATTCTGGGCCCCGGCCCCCGGCACCTCGGCGCTCCTTCTCGGAGCGATCGGCGCGAGCTGCCGAAGGCGGAGCGCAACAAAAGCCCCGGCCTGAGAAGGCCGGGGCTCGAGAGGTGTGAATCAGACACCCGTGGTCAGGTCGACCGCGTCGAGACCTCGGGCTCGGCGGTGTCGTCCTTGGGCTCTTCCTTGTGGCTCGCCTTGAACATCAGCTCGTCCTCGCCCTCGGCGTGGTCGACCAGGATGTGGTTCTTGCCGTGCAGGGCCCCGCTGAGGAGCTGCTCGCTGAGCGGATCCTCGATATAGGAGCCGATCGCACGGCGGAGGGGCCTGGCGCCGAAGTCGGGGTTGTACCCCTTGTCGATGAGGAAGTCCTTCGCGGCCTGTGTGAGCTCGGTCTTCAGACCCTGCTCGGCGATCCGCTTCGCGACCTTCGCGGTTTCGTACTCGACGATCTGCACAAGGTCGTCGCGCGTGAGCGGGCGGAAGACGATCACATCGTCGAGTCGGTTGATGAACTCGGGTCGGAAGAACCGCTCGATCTCCTTCATCAGGATCGACTTGATGTTCTCGTGGCTCCGGTCCGTGTTGCTGGGCTGGAAGCCGAATCCGCCGCCGCCCTTGATCAGGTCCGCGCCGATGTTGCTGGTCATGATCATGATCGTGTTGCGGAAGTCGACATGCCGCCCGAACGAGTCGGTGAGGCGTCCCTCCTCCATGATCTGGAGCAGCATGTTGAACACATCGGGGTGCGCCTTCTCGACCTCGTCGAGCAGGACGACCGCGTAGGGCCGCCGGCGGATCTGCTCGGTGAGCTGGCCGCCTTCCTCGTAGCCGACATAGCCAGGAGGCGCGCCGACCAGACGCGAGACGGTGTGCTTCTCCATGTACTCGGACATGTCGAGGTGGATCAGCGCGTCGGCGTCCCCGAACATGAACTCCGCGAGGGCCTTGCTGAGCAGCGTCTTGCCGACGCCGGACGGGCCGACGAAGATGAACGAGCCCATCGGGCGGTTCGGGTCCTTGAGCCCGGCCCGCGCCCGGCGGATCGACTTGCTCACCGCCTTGATCGCGTCTTCCTGGCTGATCACCTTCTTGTGCAGCTCCTTCTCGAGCTCGAGCAGGCGCGCAGCCTCCTCCTTCTCGAGACGCTGCAGCGGCACGCCCGTCATCTTCGCGACGACCTCCGCGATGACCTCTTCATCGACCTCACCGTCGATCTCCTGCGAGCGCGCACGCCACTCGGTCTGGAGATCCTCCTTCTTCTGCTGGAGCTTGCTCGCCTCGTCGCGCAGCTCGGCGGCCTTCTCGTAATCTGCGTTCTTCACCGCCTCGTCCTTCGCGACGGTCAGACGCTCGATGTCCGCCTCGATCTCCGCGAGATTCGGCGGCTTGCTCATCGAACGGATCCGCACGCGGGCGCCCGCCTCGTCGATCACATCGATCGACTTGTCGGGCTGCACCCGACCGGTGATGTACCGACCCGAGAGCTCGACCGCGGCCTTGATCGCCTCGTCGGTGATCCGCACGCGGTGGTGCTCCTCGTACTTGTCGCGCACGCCCTTGATGATCTCGACCGTCTGCTCGTTGCTGGGCGGGTCGACCGGGATCGCCTGGAAGCGCCTCGCGAGGGCCGCGTCCTTCTCGATGTACTTGCGGTACTCGTCGAAGGTCGTCGCGCCGATGCACTGGATCTCGCCCCGCGCCAGCGCGGGCTTGAGCACATTGCTCGCGTCGATCGCGCCCTCGGCGCCGCCCGCCCCGACCAGCGTGTGCAGCTCGTCGATGAACAGGATGACATTCTTCGCGCGGCGGACCTCGTTCATAACCGCCTTGATGCGCTCCTCGAACTGCCCGCGGTACTTCGTCCCCGCGACCATCATCGCCAGATCGAGCACGACCAAGCGCTTGTCGAAGAGGATCTCGGGCACATCGTTGCTGATGATCCGCTGCGCGAGGCCCTCGATGATCGCGGTCTTGCCCACGCCCGCCTCGCCCAGCAGCACCGGGTTGTTCTTGGTGCGCCGGCACAGGACCTGCGTGACACGCTCGATCTCGTTGGTGCGCCCGATGACGGGGTCGAGCCCGCCCTCGCGGGCCAGCTCGGTCAGGTCGCGGCCGAACGAATCGAGCGCCGGGGTCTTGCTCTTGCCCTTCGCCTTGCTCGAGGGGCCGCTGTCGCCGCCTCCCGCGAGCGCGGATTCGCCCTCGCCGTCGCCGTCGCTCTCGCCCCCGGCGCCGAGCAGGTTGAGCACCTCTTCGCGCACCTCGTCGAGCTTGAGGCCCAGATTCATGAGGACCTGAGCCGCGACGCCGTCGTGCTCGCGCAGCAGACCCAGCAGCAGGTGCTCGGTGCCCACATAGTTATGGTTCAGGCTGCGCGCCTCCTCGATGGCGCACTCGATCACCTTCTTGGCACGAGGCGTCTGGGGCAGCTTGCCCATCATCACGACCTCGGGGCCCGCCTTCACGAGCTTCTCGACCTCGAGGCGGACCTTGCGGAGGTCCACATCCAGGTTCTTGAGCACATTCGCCCCGACCCCGGAGCCTTCCTTCACGAGCCCGAGCAGGATGTGCTCGGTCCCGATGTACTCGTGATTGAATCGCTGGGCTTCCTGGTTCGCCAGCGCCATAACTTTGCGGGCACGATCTGTAAACCGCTCGAACATGTCGGACTCCCCCGCGCCACGCCCCGAAGGACGCACGCGTTCTGAACCACCACCCTGATGTGGTGGAAATCGGATCACCGGTGCGTCAGCACCGATCTCCATTCGGCCGACCCGGCCCCTCGCCTTCCGTTTCGCACGATCGGGCCCATTGGACGACCCCAACACACGAACCCGGCGCGAACCGGTCACCAACCGCCGGCGAATCCGTCCGGACCCCGTCGGTTTCCCCACTATCGGTTGCACCCGGCGTGCCAAACGGCCCGATCCCACAAATCACGCCCAGACGACCACCATTCCCGCTCTCTCCCGATCGGGCACGACTTTCTTGGTCGTCCATGCCCCCGGCACCCCTTCCGACCGCCGCGTTCCCTGCCGATCTGGCACGCGTACGCAGATTCGGACGACTAACCACCTGTTGTGGTGGTTGGCTCGGTGAGTTCGGGATCGGCCACGACTCGGATCGGCACCAGGCGTTCATCGACGCTCCGATCGGCGAGGTCACGCAGGATCACTTTCAAACGGTACGCGCCGACCGTCAGACGACGCGGCAGTTCGACCTGATCGATCACGAAGAAGTCGCGGACCTTCGCCTTCGAGCGGTACACCGTGACCTCCTCGGGGCGGCGCCACGCCAGCAGACCGTCCGCTTCGTGGTAGAGCTGGAGTTCCATGCTCAGGCGGACCTCCCACTCGTCATCGCCCGTTGAAACCGAGGGCGGGCGATACCCCGACCCCTCGCTGCGCGTCCGGTCTCGTGCGCTCACGGTGCGCCGGTCGAAGTGCTCGACCTCCGTGTAGATGATCATCCGCATCGGGGAACCCGCGACGAACGAGGTGGTCGGCAGTTCGGTGTAGCGCCCGAACCCCTCGACCCGGCTACAGAGCCGCAACGCGCCGATCCGCACCGGGCGCGCCTCGTCGAGCCGTTCCGCCTGCGCGACGAGCGCGTCGATGAGCCGCTGCGGGTCCCCGTCGGCGCTCACGCCCGCGGCCCCGACGATCTCCGCGACCGCTTCCGCGACCGCCCGCTGCTCGGCGGGCAGTCGGGCGATCACGCCCGAGAGCCTCGCCGACGCGTCGTCTTCCCCCGCGAGCAGGCCCGCGAGGCGGATCGCGAGCACATACGGATCATCCGCCGACTCGCGGAGCACCGCCTCCAGTTCCGACGCGAGCGCCCGGGCGCGCTCCTCGGGTGTGGGCTCGGGCTGCTCAGGCTCGGGAAGTTCCGCGTCCTCGCCGGGGGCGGCTTCATCCGCGACCGGGGTCTCCGTGGGTGCTTCGGGGGCGGGATCGGGCGTTGCCGGGGACTCTGCGGCTGACGCGTCCGTGCTGTCCGTTCCCATCGTGTCGAAGAGTTCGGTGTACGCGCGCATCGCCGCGGCGATCCGCGCCTCGTTGTCCTGTGTTTCCAGGTTCATCTCGTCGATCGGATCGATCTCGGCGCCCTGCTCCGCCGCGAGGTGCGACAGGCCGTTGTTCACCTCGTCGGCCGCCGAGCGATCCGGGCTCGTTGCGCAGCCACTCGCGGCGAGGAGCACCGCGATGCCCGACGCTCCTGCGCCGACGCGTCGCGCGCCACCCTGTTTGCGGGCCTCCCGCCCGCGCGTGTTCCGTCGCTTCACGAGGACCTCCTGTCCGTCGATCACGCCCGCGCCGGCGCACCCACCCGATCCGGGCTGATGAGCCGCGCACCGATCGCGACGCGATACAGGTCTATCGGTCGATCGGGTCGTCTCGCTTGGATTCCGGGCACTCAGCGGCGGCGGGCCTGCCCGCCCAGCGTGGCGCTGAATCGGACCGCGAGCGCTTCGAGGTCGATCGAGGGGATGCCCCCCCCGCTCTTGCCCTTCGCGTCGGTGTCCAGCGCGTCGCGGAGGAGTGCCCGCATCGCGACGGGGTCCGCCTGCCGCGCCGCGTCGGCGATCGGGTACAGGCGGTCTCCCCAGAGCTTGCGCGATTTGCCGACGCTCCCGGGGTTGGCGCCCTTCGCGGCGGCGAGCGCGTGGAGGTTCGCCGCGAGTTGGGCGCAGGCCATCGCGACGGGCACATGCGCGTCCCGCGGCGCGCTGTCCAGGATGCGACGCAGCGACGCGATCGCGTGCGGCGCGTTCCCGCTGAGCATGGGCTGCTGCACCGCCCAGGGCTCGATCTCGCGCGACCCGGCGGACATCTCCGCGACCAGCGCCGGGGTGACCGTCCCCCCCGTCCCCGCGGCGACCGCGAGCTTCGCGACCTCCGCCGAGAGGCGGCCCAGGTCGGGCCCGAACCGGTCGATGAGCATCCACGCGGCCTTCTCGTCGAGCTCGCACTCGTGCCGCTTCCGCGCGCGCAGGCGGCACCACTTCATCGCCTGCTCGGGGTTCACCTCGTCGCAGGGGACGATCGCGCCGACCTCGGCGATCATCTTGTCGAGCTTGCCGGGGCGCCAGGTGTCGGCACGAAGCACGAGCGTCGCCTCGTCGTTGGGCGCCTGCACATACCGCTCGACCAGCGTGCGGTTGGCGTCCTTCACGAACGACTCGGCGTTGTCGACGATGACGAGCTTGTGCCCGCTCATCAGCCCGAACGAGCGGCACTCGTCGAGGATGTCCGCCGCCTCGTCCTTCTCCCCGTCGAACAGGAAGGTGTCGACCCCCCCCACCGCGTCGGCGAGCTTCTCCTTGAAGCCCGTCGTGTGCTGGGCACGCAGGAACGCCTCCTTGCCCCTGAGCAGCACGACCCGGCAGTCCGGGCCCAGCGGCTTCCCCGCGGGTCCTTTCTTGGAACTGGACGAACGCTTCGCCATCGGCACAGCGTATCCGGCTGACGCCTCGCGCGGCAATACACTCTGTCCGGCATGGTGCTGCAGCTCACGATCATCGAGGGGCCCGACGCGGGGAAGACCTTCCAGGTGCCCGCGAACGAGCCCCAGCTCATCGGACGGTCGAGCGAGGCGCTGCCGATCAGCGACACGACCGTCAGCCGACGGCACGCGGAGCTGACCCCCGACGAGGGGCACTGGTACATCCGCGACCTGCAGTCGCAGAACAACACCTATGTGAACGGGGTGCAGATCACCGAGCGGACCCGCGTGCGCGACGGGGACGCGATCCGCGTCGGCGCGACCGTCTTCCTCGTGGGCGAGGCGCCGACCCAGAAGGTCAACACCGTCAAGCTGGTGGGCGAGGACGAGCTCGACAGCGAGGTCGAGCACCGGCTCAGCGCCAACGAGGAATCGGTCATCCTCGCGGAGCCCGAGCCCAGCCGGGCGGCGGTGGACCACCTCCGCGTCATCTACCAGCTCACGACGCTCACGAGCCGGCTGATGGACAAGCTCGACCTGCTCTACGAGGTGATGGACCTCGTGTTCAACGAGTTCGAGCCCGAGCGGGGGGTGATCATGCTGCTCGACCGCCCGCGCACGCGGCAGCAGCTCATCGACCAGACCGAGATCCCCGCGGAGGGCGACATCCCGCTGGTCGGCATCGACATGACCCCCGCGGTCGTCAAGTACGCGACACTCCCCGCGATGAGCGAGGAGGACGACGAGAACACGATCCATGTCTCCAAGACCATCCTGACCCACTGCGTGCGCGACGGGGAGGGCATCCTCTCCAGCAACGCGCAGGCGGACCCGCGCTTCCAGGCGGGGGATTCGGTCGCCCGCTACAACATCCGCAGCGCGATCTGCAGCCCCATCCAGTTCGGGGAGCGGACCTTCGGCGCGATCTACATCGACTCCTCGATCGCGAACTACACCTTCACCCCCGAGCAGCTCGCGCTCATGAACGCGATCGGCGCGCACACCGCGCTCGCGCTCGCGAACGCGGAGCAGACCGCGCGCCTGCTGCAGAACGAACGGTTGGCCGCGATCGGGCAGACCGTCGCGAGCCTGAGCCACTCGATCAAGAACATCCTGCAGGGCCTGCGGGGCGGCGCGGACCTCGTGGAGATGGGCCTCAAGAAAGAGGACCTCAAGGTCGCGCGGAACGGGTGGGAGATCCAGAGCCGCAACCTCGACCGGATCGTGACGCTGACGATGAACATGCTCGCGTTCAGCCGTCCCAAGCACCTGGACCTGGAGGCGACCAACATCGGGGCGCTGGTCAGGGACTGCCAGTCGCTGCTGGAGGGCGAGTGCGAGAAGCGGGGCATCGCGCTGATCATCGACACCGACCCCGAGATGCCGCCCATCCCGATCGACCCCAACCTGATGCACCAGGCGCTGATGAACCTGATGACCAACGCGGTGCAGGCGGTGCCCGACGAGGAGGGCAAGGTCGGGGTGTATGTGAAGTACCACGAGCCGGGCCCGGAACGCCCGAAACTCCGCCGCCCGATCGTGGAGATCAGCGTGATCGACAACGGGCCCGGCATCCCGAAGAGCAAGATCAACTGGATCTTCGAGCCCTTCCACACGACCAAGGGCCTGAAGGGCACGGGCCTGGGGCTCGCGGTGACGCGCCGGATCGTGAACGACCACCAGGGACGCATCCGCGTCGACGCGGTGGAGGGCAAGGGCGCCGCGTTCCGGATCCTGCTCCCCGCGGACCTGGACACGAACGCGGACCCGAGCGCCACCGAGGGCGGCCCGAGCACGGGGATGTTCAGGAATCTGTGACGCCGGCAGAGAATGCCTCGGGTGCCACGACTCGCCGCTCGCGGCGCAGTCGTGCTCTCGTCCGACCAGCACCCAGCGCGGGCATCGACGGTCAGCCTTCCGTCTTCCGCTTGATCACCCACCCGCACTCGGGGCAGGTGTCACCCGTCAAGCCGTCGAGGCGGTAGCCGCAGGGGTGGCATCGTTTGCCGAGCCGGCGGCGGAGGCCGGAGACCAAACATGGGGTCGAGAGACCGAGGTAGAGGGCTGAACCGAAAACAGACGCGTCTAGCAAGAAACCCGGGAATAGGGGCACGACCGGGGCGTACGGCCATTTCTGAATATCGAGACTTCTTACCCAGGAAGCCGGAAGAGGCCACGAGTCGATGTGGCGATCACCCGTTGGCGTGTGCACAAGGCGGTTCACCATTGCCCCGAACGGCCAGCCCGACACAATCTCTGTCAGCGACGGTTCGCTCAGGCCCTCGCGGACAACCGCCTCGTTTCTCAGGCCCTGCACCCAGGCGGGACGATCTGCCCGTTCTTCGGCATCCCACCAGTCCTCCATCGTCAAGTCCTCGAACTGGGCTTCGTCATAGACCGCCGTGAGCGCCCAGATCTGTCCGCCCCGCGGTGACCAAACCGTGACTTCGAGTGGCTCGGTTGCACTCGACCGCCAATAGACAACAGGAGGCGACGAGTCTTCATGGTGATGCGCGAAACTCGGATTGGGCAGAACTCCGGGTTCCAGCGCGATCCACCACGCCACCAGCACCGTCAGCCCCACGCCGCACACCAGTGACAACGACACGCGCCACGGCCCGACGATCTTCACCGCCCGCCGCAGCGGGGTGTGCCGCCGGACAGTGTTCTTTTCACCGGCCTTGCGGTGCGATGCTGTCATTGGATCACCCGTGCCACTGACCTGCACCGCAGGTCAGTGTTCCCGACGAGCATCGACCAACGCACTGACCTGCTTTGCAGGTCAGTGGCACGAAGGGAATCACGCGTCACGCGCTGCCCACGCGCCTCGTCTCGACCGCGTCCACCGCTTCGGCGATCGCGCGGTCGAGGTCGTCGTTCGTGATGAACAGGTCGTACGCGCCGCTGGCGCGGGCCGCGGCGATCTCCGTCTTCGCCTCCGCGAAGCGCCGCTGGATCACATCCTCGGGCTCGCGCTTCCGGTCGCGCAGGCGCTGCAGCAGCGCCTCCTCGCTGGGGGGCAGGATGAAGATCCCGAACGCGTCGGGCATCCGCTGCTTGACGAGGATCGCGCCCTGCACATCGATCTCGAGCACGACGACCTTGCCGGCGTCCATTTGCTCGCGCACCCACTCGGCCGGGGTGCCGTAGAAGTTATCGAACACGCGCGCCGTCTCGAGCATCTCGCCCGAGGCCTCCATCTCCGCGAAGCGCTCGCGCGAGACGAAGAAGTAATCGACGCCCTCGACCTCCTTCGCCCGCTGGGGTCGGGTCGTGGCGCTCACGCTGAGTTGCGTGTCCGCGACGCGGTCGATCACCGCGCGGGTGATCGTGGTCTTGCCCACCCCGCTGGGCCCGCTGAAGATGACCAGCACCCCGCTCATGAACGCGTCTCCCCGCCGGAGTGGCCGCCCACCGGGCTTCCCACTGGGCTTCCCACCGGCCCGCCCGCCGCCTGTTCGATGACCGCCATGCGGACCGGCAGTCCGCACGAGACCTGGTCGAGGATGATCGAGCGGGGCCCGCCGTCCTCGCCCGTGCCGTCGGCGACCGGGTCGTCGATCTCCAGCCCCCGGTTCATCGGGCCCGGGTGCATGACCACGGCCCCGGGCTTCATGCGCCGGGCGCGTTCGCTGGTCAGCGCGTACCCGGCGCGGTACTCGCGGGTGGAGGCGATGCCCTTGCCGCCGTGCCGTTCGAACTGGACGCGGAGCATCTGGATCGCGTCGGCCTGCTCGACGACGCGGTCGAAATCGCGTTCGACCGTGACGCCCGGCGCGAGGCCCTCCATCGCCCGCGGCGCCATGGGCCCGGGGCCCGACAGCAGCACGCGCGCGCCCAGCGATGTCATGATCGCGACATCCGACCGCGCCACCCGGCTCGAGGCAATATCGCCCACCACCGCGTAGGTCAGGCCCGTGAAGTCGAAGGTGCCGGTCCGACCCGTTGCGCGCGCCAGCGCGAGCGCGTCGAGCAGGCCCTGGGTCGGGTGCTCGTGCCGCCCGTCGCCCGCGTTGACGACGCCGCACCGGACGGCGTCGGCGATGACATGGGGCGCCCCGCTCTGGCTCGCGCGGACAACGATCGCGTCGACGCCCATCGCCTCGATCGTGCGCGCCGTGTCGGCGAGCGTCTCGCCCTTGCTGACGCTCAGCCCCGAGCCCGAGAGGTCAACGACCTCGGCGCCCAGCCGGGTCGCGGCGAGCTGGAAACTGGTGCGCGTGCGCGTCGAGGCCTCGAGGAAGAGCGTCGCGACCGTGCGCCCCCGGAGCGCGTCGCTCACGGGCCGCATCGCGCCGTCGCTCAGCGACGCGGCCCGCGCGAGCAGGGCCCGGATCCGGTCGGTGCCGGTCCCCCGGATCTGCAGCAGATGCCTCGGATTTTCCCGGCTCGCGCGGTCCATGCCCGAGTGTACCCCCCCACTCCCACACCGGACCGCGATCGGCGCGCGATCCGAGCCCACCGGGCCCGGGGTTCGTTATCTCGGGGACGCGTCGCGGGACAATCGTCAGGATTCGGGCTCGCCTTCGCCTTCGGCATCACCACCCAGCGGTTCGTCCCCCTCGCCGAAGTAGTGGAGCGGGGGGACCGCGTCGGTCCCGATGCGCCAGTGCCTGGCGCGCACGACGCGCCACTGGCGCAACCCGCCCTCCAGGTAGATCGTCACCGCTTGGATGATGGGGCGGCCCGTGGGGCTCGCGCCCAGCTCGGTCACGGGCCTGAGCAGGTCGACCTCCGCCTTGTCCCCGCGCACCCAGAGGCGCGTGAGGTGGTAGGTGGGCAGGTCCGCCCGGTCCCGCTCGAGGGGCTCGACCCGCTCCCCGGCGCGGTACGCGACGATCGAGTAGGTCCGATCGCGGACCACATCCGGGAGGTTGATCGCGACGGGGCCCTCGGTGCCCGCTTCGTAGCGGTCGACCGCCCAGCGGACGGACTCGATCATGATCTCGTCGGCGGGCGGGCCGTTCATGTCGTCCGACGCGAGCTGCCAGTTCGCGGCGGGATAGGTCGTGTACCCCACGCACCCGGGCAGGCCGAGGGCGAGGGCCGAGAGACCGAGAAGACCCGCCGCGATGGTCCGATTCGTGCGCATGCCACGCTCCTGTGGGCTCGGATTCAATCTGCAACCCCTAAGGATACCGGCATCCCGCGCCGGCATCCGAATCCGCGGCGGTGTCGAACCGATGTCCCCTATCCTGAACCCGAACCCAGAGGGCGTATGCCAGACACTCCCCGCCGCGATCCGGAAGCGATGACCCCTCGGTGCGAGGCCCCTTCAGAGGCGCCCGCGCCGTCGGGGAAGGTTTTCGTGCTCGGGGTGAGCGGCGCGAGCGGGGCGCCCTACGCCGTGCGCACGCTCGAGCAGATGCTGATGAGCGGCGCGACGGTGCACGCGGTCATCAGCGAGTACGGCCAGCGCCTGCTGTTCGACGAGCTGGGGGTGAGGAAGCCGACGCTCGATGAGCTGTGCCCCAACCTGGCGTCGTCGCCCGCGGCGAGCGCGTTCGAGGAGCGTGTGATCTTCCACCCCAACAAGGATGTCGGCGCGGTGATCGCGTCGGGGTCGTTCCTGCACGACGGGATGGCGGTCGTGCCCTGCTCCTCGACGAGCCTGGGCGCGATCGCGACGGGGGCGGGCTCGAACCTGCTCACCCGCGCCGCGATGGTGACGCTCAAGGAGCGGCGCCCCCTCGTGATCTGCCACCGCGAGATGCCGCTCAACCTGATCGACATCGAGAACATGCGCACGCTGGCGCTCGCGGGCGCGAGC
>DLBY01000171.1:13135-21483 GCA_002480345.1 Phycisphaerales bacterium UBA7812
TCGCGGGCGCGAGCCTGTGCAGCCCGAACCCCGGGTTCTACCTCGTCCCGCAGAGCATCCACGAGATCATCGACTTCACCGTCGGCAAAGTGCTGGACCTGCTCGGGATCGGCCACGACCTCAAGATCCGCTGGGACGGATGAGGACGCACGCCCGCTGGAATTCCCCCCGCGGAGGCGGTCCGCGCGTCGGTCATCCCGTGCCCCAATGATCTGGGCATGTATACCGAAGACGCCGTGCTGTTGAACAGGATGCTCGAGGACGCGGTGTGCGAATCGCACATGCGTCACGCGGCCCCCATCGCGCAGGAGCTCCACGACCTGTGCGCGCAGACGGGCAACACGCTCGACCACCCCGCGCACCAGCAGGCGGCGGACCGGATCGCGTCGCTCGACGCGCGCACGAAATTCGACATCCTCCGGCTCGTCACGGCGCGGTTCCACCTGCTCAACAAAGCGGAGCAGCTCTCGATCGCGGAGATCAACCGCTCGCGGGAAGCAACCGCGACGCCCGAGCAGCCTCGCCCCGAATCGCTGGAAGACGCGGTCGGCAAGCTCGCGCCGCTGGGCAAGGGCGCGTCGGACCTGCCCGCGATCCTCTCCGGGATGCGGATCGAGCCAACACTGACGGCTCACCCGACCGAGGCGCGGAGGCGGACGATCCTGGACAAGCAGTTCGAGGTCGCGCGCTGCGTGCGCGAGCTGCGCCGGACCGACCTGCTCCCCCGGGAGCGCGAGGAGCTCGAGGACCGCCTGCGCCGGGTGATCACCGTGCTGCTGGTGACCGACGATGTGCGCTCACGCCGGCTCGAGGTCCCCGAGGAGGTGCGCAACGGGCTGTACTACCTGCGGACCTCGATCTGGGAGACCGTGCCCCGCCTGATGCGCGATCTCGTGCGCGCCGCGAACGGGGGGCACCCGACCGCGGGCGAGCCCGGCCCGCTGACGCTCGCGGATCTCCCGGGGATCCTCACCTACCGCTCCTGGATCGGGGGCGATCGGGACGGGAACCCGAATGTGACCGCGGAGGTCACGCGCCACACGCTCGAAACGCTGCGGGAGACCGCGCGCACGCTCTGGCTCGAAGAGCTCGAGCACCTGCGCCGGCAGCTGAGCATCTCGTCGCGCCGGGCTGACGCGCCTGCGGAACTGCTGGACGCGATCGCCCGGAGCGACGCGAGCCTGCCCGAGGGGTGGATCCCGCCCAGCACCGGGGAGCTGCTGCGATTTGAGCCGTTCCGGTACCGGATCCGCCAGATGATGGCGCGCATCCGGACCGACGGGGCCTACAACGCGGCGCAGCTGCTCGAGGACCTGCAGCTCCTGCGCCGCGCCCTGCACGAGATCGGGCTGCGTGAGACCGCCGAGCACGGGCTGCTCGCGGACGCGATCGTGCGCGCGCGGGCGTTCGGGTTCCACCTCGCGGCGCTGGATATCCGCCAGCACAGCAAGGTGCACGCGCAGGCGGTCTCCGAGCTCCTCGAGGCCGGGGGGGTCACCGGCGCGTACCCGGAGATGAGCGAGGAGGACCGCGTCGGGGTGCTGGCGCGCGAGCTGGCGAGCCCGCGTCCGCTGCGACCGCAGGGGTGCGCGTTCAGCGAGCCGACCAGCGAGCTGCTCAGCGTGCTGGAGGTCGTGCGCGAATCGGTGACGCGCGAGCCCGAGAGCATCCGGGCGTATGTCATCTCGATGACCGACAGCGTGAGCGACATGCTCGAGGTGCTGCTGCTGATGAAGGAGGCGGGGATCTACCGCCCCGGCGCGGGCAACCGCCCGAGCAAGAGCCTGGTCGAGATCGTGCCCCTTTTCGAGACGATCGACGACCTGCAGCGCGGGCCCGACCTCACGGCGCGGTTCCTGGATCACCCGGCCTACAGGGGGCACCTGGACGCGATCGCGCGGGCACGCGGGGAAACCCCCAAGCAGGAGATCATGCTCGGGTATTCCGACTCGAACAAGGACGGCGGGTTCTTCATGGCGAACGCCGCGCTGCACCGGGCGCAGGACGAGATCGGCCGCGTCGTGCGCGAGCGGGGCATCCGCCTGTGCTTCTTCCACGGGCGCGGCGGGACGGTGGGACGCGGCGGCGGGCGCGCGGGGCGCGCGATCCAGGCGACGCCCCCCAACGCGCGCACGGGGCTGATCCGCTTCACGGAGCAGGGCGAGGTGATCTCGTTCCGCTACGCGCTCCCGGAGATCGCGCGACGGCACCTCGAGCAGATCGTCCACGCGACCCTGCTGGTGAGCGCCGCGGGCGACGACGGCGCGGGCGAGCCCAGCCTGGGCCCGATCTATGCGCGGATGGCATCACGCTCGATGGACGCGTACCGGGCGCTGATCGATGCGCCCGCGTTCTGGGAGTGGTTCGTGGACGCGGCGCCGATCGCGACGATCGCGGGCCTGCCGATCGCGAGCCGCCCGGTGAGCCGGACGCACGCGAAGGGGAGCGGCGGGGGCATGACCTTCGACAGCCTGCGCGCGATCCCGTGGGTGTTCAGCTGGATCCAGATGCGGATCCTCGCACCGGGGTGGTACGGGCTGGGCACGGCGCTCTCAGAGCTCGACGACAGCGAGCGTGCGGCGCTACGCGATCGGTTCGAGGCGGGCGGGTTTCTGACGACGGTCTTCGAGAACGCGATGCAGGAGCTGGCGCGGGTGCGCCTGCCGATCGCGAAGCGCTACGCGATGGCGGCGGAGGGGGGCGAATCGATCTGGCCCCTGATCGAGTCGGAGTACGAGCGCACGGCCTCGGCGCTGCTGTCGATCACCGGGTGGGACAGCCTGCTCGCGAACGCGCGCGCGATCGAGAACGCGATCGAACACCGCAACCCCTGGACGGATGTGCTCAACCTGATCCAGATCGACCTGCTGACGCGGGCGCGGGAGGCGGGCGAGGACGAGCGCGAAGCGCTGACCCCCATGCTGCAGGCGAGCGTGAACGGCATCGCGGCGGGGATGCAGTCGACGGGGTGATCGCCGCGCGAGACCGAGCGGCTCCCCCGCGGATGCGCTGCGTTGCCGTGTCTCTGCGCGGAACCCCAGACAAGGGCACGGCCGATACAGCCGTGGCACACAACCGACAGCACACCTATTCGATCACGCCCGCTGCCGCTGGTATTTCCGGCGGTCGTCCTTGTTCACCTCGACGGAGACCCCGCCGTGGAGGTGGACCGAGCCCGGGCCCAGCACGGCGCAGAGTTCGCGGACCAGCCCCGGGACGAGGCGGACGCGGGGCTTGGCCTCCGGTGTGAGGGTGACGAACGCGGATTCGGTCTCGACGACGAGGTCGTAGGGGACCGCCTCGCCCACGCTCGCGTCGGTGAAGCGATCCGAGGCGGTTGCGGACTCATCGCCGCTCCCGTTGAGACTCATCGCGGCGGGGTCGTGCTCGGTGAGCAGGTCCCGGACGCGGTCCATCGCGGCGCTGGCGCTCCCGTTGAGGCGGCTGCCCCGCAGCGCGATCAGGAGGCGGCCCTTCTCGAGGGGCTGCCCGTCGATGGGCACGAGCTTGTCGACGATGATCTGCGGATCGCCCCGGCTGTGGTCGACACGCCCCATCACGAAGACGGGCTTGTCGCCCCCGTCGTCATCACCCACGACGAGGTGGGCGAACTGGGCGAAGACATTCGAGAACATGACTGCCTCGGCGGTGCCGGTCGTGTCCTCGAGCATCAGGATGCCCATCTTCTGGCCCGCGGACCGCCCCGACTTGGTCACGATCGTGCGCACGGACTGGACCAGCGCCGGCAGCACGACCCGCTTGTCCTGGGGCTGTTGCTTGAGCGTCGAGCACGAGAGGCGGCAGAAGACCTTCGTCCAGTCGGCCCATTCCTCGAGCGGGTGGCTCGAGACATAAAAGCCCAGCGTGTCCTTCTCCTGGCGGAGGGTCTCCGACTCGGTCCACGCGGGGGCGGAGGCGAGGGGGGTCTCCTCGGTCTGGGCGGCCGCCGGCGCGTCGTCGGCCCCGCCGCCGAATCCGAACAACTGGTTCTGCCCCGCGGCCTTGTCCTGGGCGGCGCGCTGGCCCGCGCTGACGGCCTGCTCGATCGTCGCGACCATGGACGAACGCCGGTCGCGCCCGTGGACGCTGTCGAAGCAGCCCGCTTTCACGAGCGCCTCGATGGTCGCCTTGTTGACGGTGCCCGGCGGGACGCGTTCGGTGAAGTCGAACAGCGACGAATAGGGCTTCTTCGACGCGATCTCGTCGCCCGCGGGGGTGTCGCGCTCAGTGATGATCGACTCGATCGCCTTGGCGCCCGCGCCCTTGATCGCCTTGAGGCCGAACCGGATGTGCCCCTTCGCCGACGAGGGCTCCTCGTCGGTGTCGAAGACGACGCTGAAGTCGGCCTGGGAGAGGTTGATATCAGGGGGGCGGACCTCGATGCCGGTGCGGACGACCTGCGCCGTCTTCGGGTCGATCGCGACGGTCTTCTTGCAGTCGTCGAGGTAGGGGAGCCAGTCGGCGACCTTCTGGGCCTGGCTCTCGAATGACAGGAACGCGGCCATGTACTGCGCCGGGAAGTAGGCCTTGAGGTAGGCGGTCTGGTAGGCGACGATCGCGTAGCCCGTGGAGTGGGACTTGTTGAAGCCGTAGCCCGCGAACTTGAGGATCAGTTCGAACAGCGCCTCGGCGTCCTTCTTCGAGAGGCCCTTGGTGCCGGCGCCCTCGACGAAGGTGGGGCGCATCGCGTTGATGACCTTTTCCTTCTTCTTGCTGATCGCCTTGATGAGCGTGTACGCCTGGCGCAGCGGGATGCCGCCCAGCTCGTGCACGATCTGCATGACCTGTTCCTGGTAGACCATGACGCCGTAGGTGGGCGCGGTGAACTTGTCGACGATGGGGTGGACCTTCGGGACCTCCTGCTGCCCGTGCTTGCGGGCGTTGTAGTCGGGGATGAGGTCCATGGGCCCGGGTCGGAACAGCGCGTTGGCGGCGATGAGGTCCTCGAGGCGGTCGGGTTTCATGTCCAGCAGCAGGCGGCGCATGCCGCCCGATTCGAACTGGAACACGCCCGTGGTATCACCCCGCTGGAAGAGGGCGAAGACATTGGGATCGGTGTAACCCAGGCGCTCGAGGTCGAGGGGGTCGGGGCCCTTGTCGCCCGCCTGTCTGCCCACGGCTTCGTAGATCTTGTCCTTGGGCAGCGTGTCGCGGATGATCGCCTTGGCGCGCTCGATGACCGACAGGGTGCGCAGACCCAGGAAATCCATCTTGAGGAGGCCCATCTCCTCGCAGGTCGGGCCGTCCCACTGGGTGATGACATCATCAGAACCCGACTGCTTGTAGAGCGGCGCGACCTCGTAGAGGGGGCGGGTGGCGACGATGACGCCCGCGGCGTGGACCGACGCGTGGCGCGCCTGGCCTTCGAGCACGCGCGCGGTATCGAGCACCCGCGCGACCCGGTCGTCGGTGTCGTACCACTTTTTCAGGTCCGGCTCGGCGTCGAGCGCCTTGTCGATCGTGATCTTCAGTTCTTCGGGGACGAGTTTCGCGAGCTTGTCCGCCTCGGCGAGCGGGATCTCGTGCACGCGGCAGACATCGCGGATCGCGGCGCGGGCCTTGAGCGTCCCGAAGGTGATGATCTGGGCGACATGCCCGTACTTCTCGCGGACATAGTTGATGACCTCGCCCCGCCCGTTCTGGCAGAGGTCGATATCGATATCGGGGTATTCCGAGCGGTCGGGGTCCGTGAAACGCTCGAACAGAAGGCCGTACTGGACTGGGCACGCGTTGGACAGGCCCAGCACATAGCCGACCATGGTGCCGACGCCCGAACCGCGGGCGTTGGCGGGGATGCCGCGCTGCCGGCCCCAGTTGACGAAGTCCCAGACGATCAGGAAGTAGGCGGAGATCAGCTTATCGGCGAGGATCTTGAGCTCGCGGTTCAGGCGGGCCCACTTGTCGAACGCGTCCTTGTCCTCGTCGGTCCCGAGTTTCTCGCGGGCGTTGTCGATGCCGTCCGCGCCCTCGATGAGTTCATGGCGGTGGTCCATGATCTCGGGGCCGTAGCGCCAGACCATGCCGGCTTCGCTGAGTAGGCGGAGGGCCTTGTCGCATTCCTCCTTCAGCGCCGCCTGGTCCATGCCCGGGTCGTTGGCGGGCTCGAGCTCGAAGTTGGCGCAGAAGTCCTTGAACCACGCGGTGAGATCGCTGTTGTACTGCTTGGCGCCGACCTTGGGCAGCTTGCTCTTGGGCGGCGCCTTGACGACGACGACCGGCGCGTGGTTGGCACCCAGGGGGATCTCGACTTCGCAGCGGTCCGCGATGGACTTGGTGTTGCGCAGCGCCTCGCGCCCCGCTTCGCCGAACTCGTCGTTGTTGTACCGCTCGCCCCCGAAGATGTCCCACATCTGCCCGGGGCTCTTGACATAGAGCTCGGGCGTGTAGCGCATCCGCTCCGGGTCGTCCTTGACCTTGCCGGTGGAGATGCAGATCAGCGTGTCGTGGGCGTCGTGGTCCTGCTCGAGCAGGAAGTGGCTGTCGTTGTCGCACACGAGCGGCAGGTCAAGCTCGCGCGCCAGGCGGATCAGATGTGGGTTGATCGCGATCTGCTCGCGGACATGGTGCTGGAGCTCGATGTAGAACCGGGGCCCCGCCTCGGTGGGTGCGAAGACCCGCTGGTGCCACGCGCAGACCTCGAGCGCCTTCTGCCAGTGGGATTCGTCCTTGGTCTCCTCGTACCGCACCATGTGGGCCGCGAGCTCGGACCCGAGGTGCCCGTTGATCGCGATGATCCCCTCGCCGTGGGTCTCGAGGATCTCCCGGTCCATCCTCGGCTTGAAGTAGAACCCGCTCAGGTACGCCTCGGAGCACAGGTAGAGGAGGTTCTCCCACCCCTTCTGGTTCTCCGCGAGCAGCACGAGGTGGTACCCGCCGTCCTGCACGCCTGTGTAGGTCCGGTCGCGCCGGTCCCCCGGGGCGACATAGGCCTCGACGCCCAGGATGGGCTTGATCCCCGCGGCCTTCGCTTGCTTGTAGAACGACACCGCGGCGTGCATGTTGCCGTGGTCGGTCACCGCCACGGAGTCCATCCCGAGTTCCTTGACCCGCTTGATGAGCTTGTCGAGGCGGTTGCCGCCGTCGAGGAGCGAGTACTCGGAATGCAGATGGAGGTGGACGAAGGGGTGGTCCGCGGCGCCGGCTGTGGCGTCGGGGGGCGCACCGCTCTCGCTGGATTGGGGGGCGTTCGCGTCGGTCGTCATGGTCTCGGGAGCAGTGTATCGGACGCGCCGCGGCGCGGGCCGGTCGGGTGCGGCTCCTCCCCACAGATTGCGTGAAAACCGGGGGCGTCGCGGGTCGCGCCCAGCGGGGCAGGTCCGCGTAATCGCACCGCGCGCCCGCGCGAACGGCGCAGGCATCACGCGCCGCGCGCCGCGGGCCGGTTTGTGGGCGCGCGCCTCGACCCGGACCGTGGTGTCGTGCACATTGAGATTCACGCGGCAGCTCCCATGTTCGGGGCGATCGCGGTTCACATCGACGACAAGACCAGAAGGAGCGGGTCATGGATACGAAGATCATCGCCACCGGGATCGTGCTCGCCGCGGCCGGCGTCGCCAGCGCCGACATCGTGCAGCTCGAGTTCATCGGCGCAGGCGAGGGCCTGCCCATGACCTACTCGTTCGACGGCGGGGACGAGACCCGCAGCTACGCCGGGAGCATCATCCACGAGATCGACGGCGTCGAGTCTGTCACTTACTGCATCGAGCCCCGCCAGGGTGCACAGCGCGGGATCGCGAACTTCGAGGCGGTCCCCCTGGGCGACGCGTTCGAGCCCGGGAGCATCGGGCTCGTCCTCGCCGAGCTCGCGGAGATTGCGGGCGATTCGATCTGGACCACCTCGGTCTCGCAGGTCGACGCGGCGGCGTTCCAGATCGCGATCTGGGAGGTCGTCTCGGACTACAACGCCGACGCGGGCATCGCCTCGCTGGATCTGACCAGCGGCGCGTTCGCGAGCAGCGGGACCGCGACAGGCGTCGCCCGCGCCAACGAGCTGCTGAGCGCCCTGACCTTTGACCTTTCCGACGCGTCGGGGTACACCGCCTATCTCAACGACGAGCACCAGGACTTCATGGGCCGGACCATCCCGACGCCCGGCGCGCTCGCGCTCGCCCTGACCGGGGCGCCGCTGCTCGCCCGCCGCCGTCGCGGCTGAGCCCGCAACGCGCCGCGGGCGTGTATCGGACGCTCGGGGACGGCACGCCGCTGACCCGCACCACCGGCGCAACCGGTTCCCGCCCTCCGTGATTCCACGCGATCGCCTCGACAAACAGCGTCCTGCATCGCACCTTCTCCGCGGATCATCGAGGGTGCCCCCTCCCCGGCGCGTGTCGCGCCGAGACCGGGCACCC
>DLBY01000171.1:21788-29339 GCA_002480345.1 Phycisphaerales bacterium UBA7812
GACCGGGCACCCGCCGCAAGGGAGAGGGCTCACGATGAAGAACCGGACCGGGCATGCGGCGGCGATCGCCGCGATCGGGATCGCCGCGGGCGCTGCGCAGGCAGGGCCCGTCACGATGGAATTCGGAGAGGTCGCCCGCGCCGAGATCGTCACGATCTCCGTGCAGGACGAGTTCGAGGGACGCGTCTACGCGGGCAGCATCATCCAGCAGGTGAACGACGCGGAGCGGTACACCTTCTGCATCGAGCCCGAGCAGGCGGCGCAAACCGGCGTGTCCAACTTCGAGCGCGTCGGGCTCGGCAACGCCTTCACCGCCCGCGCCGACGGCGGCGCGAAGGCCCGCGTCGTCGCGGAGCTGGCGGACATCGCGGGCCCGTCCATCTGGACCTCGACGGCTTCGAAGATCGCGGCGGCCGCGTTCCAGGTCGCGGCGTGGGAGGTCATCAGCGATTACGACAGCACGCTCGGCGCGTCCTCGTTCGACTTCGCGGGCGGCTCGTTCCGCTCGTGGGGCAACAGCTCCGTCATCACGGCGGCGTCGGACCTGCTGAGTTCGCTGACCTTCAGCCGCGCCGACGCGACGGGCTACGACGCGTACCTGCACGGCGACCACCAGGACTTCATGTCGCTCTCGGTGCCCACGCCGGGCGCGATCGCGGTCGCCTTCGCGGGCATGCCGCTGCTCGCGGCCCGCCGCAGGCGGTCGTAACCACCCGCCTGTCCGACATCGCGGCGCGTCTACGCTTCCGTTGTGGACCCCAGCCGCGATCCATTCCGGGATTTCTACCAGCGCACGGCGGGGCCCACCCGCCGTGCGTTTTCGTGGGGCACGGCGCGTACGAACCCCGTCGAGCGCTTCCTCGCGACGGTGCTGCTGCTCGCGGTCTTCGTCGTCGCCCTGATCGTGCTGATCCCGCTGCTGGTCGTCATCGCCATCGGGCTGCTGCTGCTGACCGGTTACATCCGCCTGCGGCTCTGGTGGGCGGGGCGGAGAAAGGCCGCGGAGGCCGACGCGGGGCGCGAGAATGTCCGGGTGATCCGGCGTGACTGAGCCGCTCCCGAGCGACGCGCGATGCCCGGCCTGTGGGTACCCACTCAGCGGTCTCGGGGTCACCGTCGACGGGGTCGTCTGCCCCGAGTGCGGCGAGCGCAGCACGCCAGCGATGACCATCCCGCGCCGCCTTGCACACCCGCCCCTCTGGCGCAGCGGGATGGTCCCGGGCCTCGCGCTGCTCGCGTTCGGCTGCGCGGGCTGGCTGCTCTACGCCAGTCGTTCACCATTCGGGATGATGGAACTCATGTTCTTCTCGTTCATCCCGCTGGTCGGCACGGCGCTGATCTGGTTGTGTGTGAGCCTCACCATCCGCGTCCGGAGCGTGGACCGAGACTTCCGCGCACGAACCCTACTGCTCAGCCTGTTGATCGCGGCCGCGTGGGTCATTCCGGGTGCCGCGGTGTATCTCTGGGCACTGGCCACAGCCGCTGAGATCTCGGCTTCGGTCTGATCCGGATCACCCCGCGAGTTCGCGCCAGCGCCCGATCAGCTCGCGCGCCGTTTCGCCCGGCACACCGTCTTTGATCGTCGCCCCCTCGACCCGCGTCACCGGGAGCACGCCCCAGCTCGAGTTGGTGAGCAGCAGCTCGTCCGCATCGAGCAGATCATCGACGGTCATCATCTGGCGGCTGATCTGCAAGCCCATCTCCTCCGCCCATCCGAGCACGCTCGCCCGCGTCACGCCGGGCAGCACCGGGCTGGGCACGCCCCCCTGCTGCTCCTCACCCCGCGCGATCGGGGTCATCAGCACCTCGCCGTGCACCGCCATCAAGTTGCTCACGCATCCGCCGCACACATGGTTGGAGACCTGGAGCACGATCGACTCGCCCGCGCCTTTCGCGGCGGCGACCTGGAGTTCGCGGAGCCGCCACCAATAGTCGAGGCTCTTGTGCCCCGCGGTGGGCTCGAACGGGTTGGCGCGCGCATCGCTGATCGTCGCGAGCACACCCCGCTCGAACATCTCCTCGGGGTACGCCGTCGCGGGCTGGGCGACGCACAGGATGCTGGGCCGGATGTTCGACTCGCCCTTGGCTTCGAGCAGGTTCAGGTCGCCCCCGGTGACGGTGAGCCGGAGCCGGGCGCGGTCGTACCCAGACTTCTCGAAGGTCTGCCGCACGGCCTCGGCGAGCCCGACGGATTTCAGATCCTCACTGAGCCTCAGGGTGCGCGCGGACTCGATGAGGCGGTCGATGTGGGCATCCAGGGCGATGATGTCCGCGTCGCTGGATGTGCGCACGCCCAGCATCGTTTCGAAGAGCCCCACGCCGTGCTGGAACCCCGCGTCGAACGCGGAGACGCGGACCTCGTCTCGGCTGACAAACTCGCCGTTCAGGAACACGGTCTGGTCGGTGGACATGGGGTGAGGATACGCCGGCACGCAAGCAAACCGACACCCTCTTGTGCGCCACGGCCGAGACGGCCGTGGCACACACGGAGATTCAACACGGAATCGGGCGCACAAGAAGGGCCGGGCGGCTCTCTTTCGAGAGCGCCCGGCCAGCGTGGGGAAAGAAGGGCCTGAGAGCCACCGGCCGGGGGGCGCGACCGACGCCATGCCGCACATCACGGCGTCTGGTCAAGCGCCTCTCCCGGCGCGGGGCATGAATGGCAGACCGCACGGAGAACACGCGGTCTGCCTCCGCCACGCGCGGACGGCCGCGCGGCGGGCGCTCTCTCCTCCCGATCCGTCCGCCCGAGCCGGAGCGCCGAGCCTGGGTGGACGCGAAGACCCGTGCGAGACCACGCGGGCCGTTCGAACACACACACCATGCCACGGCATCGCGTGTGCGCCTCTTCACTTGGTTGATTGGGCGCACCGCTCGCCGCGATTCGACCCACCAACCCGCAGATCCTGTCGGACCGCTTGATGCAAAGTCCGAGAACCGGACCCGCTTCCCATCGATTCGCCCCGTTGGATCCGGGGCTCTCCAATCCCCGCCGAGTGTGCGTCGCTGTGCGCACGGGCTCGGACGGATCGCCTCCAGCCCGGGAAAACACGGGGCTTCGGGCGTGCTGCGCACCGTCGCGGGGAAGTCCTACCCACCCGTTGTCGGAGCTCGCCGGCCGAGCAAAATCGGCCGCCCCAGGCATGGGCCGAACGACCCGAGAAGCGCCTGAGCACCCCCCGATACGCAGCCCGTGAACGGTGGTTGCGACGGCGCCGCGACTTCCTGATTTTCGTTCGATGCCGCGCCGTGCGGGCGCGGTCTCAGTCCGTGCGCACGAAGCGGGCGAGCACGGGCCTGTGGTCCGACCCGGTCGCGTCCAGCACCCGGGACTCCACGCATCGGAGCCCGCCCTTGAACGCGACCTGGTCGAGGCGGATGCCCGGGGCGTGCCGCAGCGGCGTGCGCGCGGGCCAGGTCGCGCCGCGCCCAGCGCCCGCGGCCTCGTGCGCGCGCATAAGGCCCGCCTCGCGCAGCATCGTCATCCTCGTGGTCGTGAGCGGTGCGTTGAAATCACCCGCGAGCACGAGCGACTCACCCTCGCGCTCCTTGACCCATTGCGCGAGACGCTCGCTCATCTGCGGGCCCGCGACAAGTTGGCGGAGCCGATTCGGCGCCGGCAGATGCACGCCCATCAGCGTCACGGGTGCCCCGTCGAACGCGATCGTGCCGACGGGCTGGTCGATCCGCCAGCCGTCCTGCCCGGAGAGGGCGTCGGGGACCTCGACGAACGGATGCCTGCTGAGCAGCATGCCCCCCCACCGATGGGTGTTCGGCCAGACGATGTGGGGGTAGGCCTCGCCGAATCGATGGAGGATCTCGCCCGCGCGATCCCCCACGACCTCCTGGAGCATGATCGCGTCGGGCTGTTCGCGTTGGATGATGGCGCCGAGCGTGTCGAGGCCCGCCCGGGAGTACAGCAGGTTGTGCGAAAGGACGGTGAGCGTCGGGTCCGAGATCTCACCGCGCGCGAACGCCTTGTCTTGCGGGCCCAGCATCGCGACGAGACCCGGTCCGGCGTGGACGCCCGCGAGCGCGAGGATGATCGCGCCGAGGCGGCGGTTCCTTGCGAGCAGCGCGACCGATCCGACCACGCCGAGCGCCAGCCCCCCGTGGAAGGCGAAGACCTCGCAGAGCAGCACCCCGAACCCGAGGAGGGCTCGCGGCACGGAATCGCTGGCGGGATCGACGCGCCACACCGCAGGGGCAACGAGCGCGAGCAGGCCCGCGAAGGCGGCGAGCACGAGCCCCGATCGGAACACGGCGCGCAGCGCCCGCGCCGGGAAGTGAGGGACGCTCCTGTGATGCTCTGCCTGCGCCATCGCCGTGACCCCCGCGCTGTCAGCGGGGGTACGGAGCGTGCCGGCCGCGAGTTCGCCCGTCGTCATGCCCTGTCTATCGGACAGCGGCGCGGCCCGCTTCGGGGCGGTGCGACCGGTTCAGCGAATCCTGCCGACGATTCCGCTCACGACCCGGCGCGATCGAACACGAAGCTCTTGCCCTGCACGCCCACTCGGACGGTGTCGCCCGCCCCGAACTCGCCTGCGAGGATCCTGCTCGCCAGCGGGTTCTCCAGGCGTTGCTGGATCGTTCGCTTCAGGGGACGGGCGCCGTAGGCGGGGTCGTACCCTTCCTCGGCGAGCAGGTGCTTCGCCTCGTCGGTGAGCTCGAGCGTGATCTCCCGCTCGCGCAGGCGGTCGCGCAGGCGCTCGACCAGGATCTCGACGATCGCGCCCAGCTGCTCCTTCTTGAGCTGGTGGAACACGACGACCTCGTCGATGCGGTTGAGCAACTCGGGTCGGAAGAACGGCGCCCGCGTGCCGATGTCCATCGTCGCGCGGACCTCGCCCGTCTCCGGATCGATGGAGGGCTTGCCGCTGACATCCGCGCCGGGCCCGCGCCGGATGAGGTCGCGGACCGCCGCCTCGACCTCCCAGTCCTCGGCGCCCGCCTCGGTCATCTGCTGGATGCGCTCCGAGCCCAGGTTGCTCGTCATCACGACGATCGTGTTCTTGAAGTCGACGGTGCGTCCCTGACCGTCGGTCAGGCGCCCGTCGTCGAGCAGCTGCAGCAGCACGTTGAACACATCGGGGTGCGCCTTCTCGACCTCGTCGAGCAGCAGCACGGAATAGGGGCGCCGGCGAACGGCCTCCGTCAGCGCCCCGCCCTCGTCGTAGCCCACATAGCCGGGGGGCGCGCCGACGAGACGCGAGACCGCGTGCTTCTCCATGTACTCGCTCATGTCCACGCGGATCACCGCGTCCTCGGTGTCGAAGAGGAACTCCGCGAGCGCCTTGCAGGTCTCGGTCTTGCCGACACCCGTCGGGCCCAGGAACAGGAACGAGCCGATCGGGCGCTGGGGATCGCCCAGCCCCGCCCGGCTGCGACGCACCGCGTCGGACACCGCCCGCAGCGCGTCGTCCTGACCCACCACCCGCTCGCGCAGGTGCGTTTCCATGTTCTGCAGCTTCTCGCGCTCGGTCTCGACCAGTCGCGACACCGGGATGCCCGTCCAGCGCGCGACGATCGAGGCGATCTGCTCGGAATCGACCTCCTCCTTCACGAGCGTGTCGCCCTTCGCCTTGCGCTCGTCCAGGATCCGCTCCGCGGTTGTGATCTTCGCCTCGATCTCGCGGATGTCGCCGTACTGGATCTTCGCCGCCGCCTCGAGATCGCCCCGACGCTGCGCCTGCTCGAGCTCCGTCCGCTTGCTGTCCAGCTCGTTCTTGAGGGCCTTGACCTCCTCGAGCTCCGCCTTCTCGGCCTCCCATTGCGCGTTGAGACCCCGGAACTTCTCTTGCAGTTCCTGCAGCTCGCGCTCGATCCGCCCGGCTTCCTTCTTGGACGCCTCGTCGGACCCGTCCCCGTCACCCATGCGCAGCGCCTCGCGCTCCATCTCGAGCTGCATGATCCGCCGGCGGAGCTCGTCGAGCTCGGTGGGCATGCTGTCGTTCTCGATGCGGAGCTTGGACGCCGCCTCGTCGATCAGGTCGATCGCCTTGTCGGGCAGGAACCGGTCGGCGATGTAGCGATGGCTCAACTGCGCGGCGCTGAGGATCGCGCTGTCGAGGATCCGCACGCCGTGGTGCGCCTCGTAGCGTTCCTTGAGTCCGCGCAGGATCGCGACCGTCTCCTCGACATTGGGCTGGTCGACGAGGATGGGCTGGAACCGGCGCTCGAAGGCGGGGTCCTTCTCCACATGCTTGCGGTACTCGTCGAGCGTCGTCGCGCCGATGCACCGCAACTCGCCCCGCGCCAACGCGGGCTTGAGCAGGTTGCCGGCGCTCACCGCGCCCTCCGCGGCGCCCGCGCCGATCACCGTGTGCAACTCGTCGATGAACAGGATCACCCGCCCGTCGCTCGCGGTGACTTCCTTGAGAACAGACTTCAGGCGCTCCTCGAACTCACCCCGATACTTCGCGCCCGCGAGCAGTTGGCCGACATCGAGCGCGAGGATCCGCTTGTCACGCATGCCGTCGGGGCAGTCGCCCTGCACGATCCGCAGCGACAACCCCTCCGCGATCGCGGTCTTGCCCACCCCGGGCTCGCCGATCAGCACCGGGTTGTTCTTTGTCCGCCGGCTGAGCACCTGCATGCACCGGCGGATCTCCTCGTCGCGCCCGATGACCGGGTCGAGCTTGCCCTGCTGGGCCTTCTCGGTCAGGTCGATCGCATACTTCTTGAGCGCCTCGTACTGCGTCTCGGAGTCCTGGTCGGTGACATGTGACACGCCCGAGGCCTTCCGGAGTTCCCCGATCGCCTCGGCGAGCACCTTCCGGCTCAGCCCAAAGGTCGAGAGCACCTCCTTCGCGGGCCCCGCGACCTCCGCGAGCGAAAGCAGCAGGTGCTCGGTGGAGACATAGCTGTCCCCCAGCGTCTTCGCCTCGGCGTCCGCCTTGGTCATGATCTCGACGAGGGACCGCCCGCCGCTGCCCGCGCCGCTGCTGGTCGTGGGAAGCCGCCCCAGTTCGCTCTGCGCCACGCCCGCAACCTGATCGGGTTTCGCGCCCGCCTTGCTCAGAACGCTCCAAACCGGCCCGCCCTGCTCGGCAAGCAGCGCCGACAGCACATGCAGGCCGGTCACTTCCGGATTCTGGCGGGTGACGGCGTCCGCTTGCGCGGCCGCGAGCGTCTGCTGGGCGATCGTCGTGAATCGGTCGGTGTGCATCAGAAACCTCCTCGGCCCTCCACGCGCGTACCGGCGAGGACGACCGAAAGAGACCGATGCAAGCTGCGCGCCGAGCACCAGAACAGGTAGAAACCGGGCTCAGCAGTCAGAAACGCGGGTTATGGCGCGGCCGGGCTGCCGTTCTGACGGGCCCGCTGCCAATGTGGATTGGATGTGGAAGTGCTGTCGGTTAGGCGTCACGCCGTCAGGTCGAGGCGTTGACCCGTTTCGTTCGCGCCGGGCTTGGGGCTGATCCGCCCGCGACCCGTGTCCAGATCGGGGCGGGGGGTGACCCGCAGGCCGGATTCGCGGGCGCGGGCCCCCACCGCCGCGGCGTCTTCGATCATGCGAACTGCGGCATCGCCTTGAGCTTCCGCGGCGTC
>DLBY01000144.1:0-9995 GCA_002480345.1 Phycisphaerales bacterium UBA7812
TCAGCACGAACTCGTTGGGCTGGGGCTCGTGCGGCGGCGGATCGTTCGCCTCGTACACCGTCGCCTGCTCGAGGTACCGCTCGACGGGGAGCATGCGGTCCGCGTAGAGCTCATCGATCAGCACCCGGGGGGTGTTGACCTCGCTGTACCCCGTGTACAGCCGATCCGCGTCGACCTTCTGGTTCTCGAAGTCCTCGGTCTTGATCCCGAGCGTGTCGCTCTTGATGCGCGCGCTCAGGTCCTTGCTGACGAACACCGCGGGGAGGCCCTGGCGCTTCAGGTCGTGCGCCACCGCGATGATCCGGTTGTCGGGGCTCTCCTCCGCGATCACCGGGGGGCGCTCGTGCTCGACCACATCGATGCGCACGCTGCCCGTCCGACCGTCGGGGCCGCCCCCGAACCCGCGGGCCGCGATCACGGGGATCCCGCCCCAGTCCACGCCGTCGGTGAGCTTGCCGGCGCGGCGGAGCACATCGAGGTGCCGGATCGCGGCGCGCGCATTGCGTCCGATGTCGTCGTCGCGCCGCTTCATCTTGTCCAGTTCTTCGATCACCGGGTACGGGATGATCACATGGTTGTCCTGGAAGACGAACAACGCGTTCGGATTGTGAAGCAGCACATTCGTGTCGAGCACGAAGTGCTTCACAGAAGTCGGGGTGGGGGGGGCGGAGGCGTCGGTCATCGAAGACACGGTCTCGGCGGGCATCTCGTCCTCTCACACAAGGGGCTCTTCCCTTTCCCGCAGCCTAATGCACGGGGACTTTTCGTGCGCTCCCCGCGGGCGGTCAGTTCACGAACGCGCCCACGATCAGCACCAACGCCGCGACGACCGCGAAACCGCCCTTGATGATTGTCGAGAGGGCCCGGCCCACCGCGGCCCCCTTCCCGGAGCGGAACGACTCACCCCACGGGCGCTTCGCGATCCCGCGCTCCGCGATCACCGCGCCCACCCCCGCGCCCACGACCGCCCCGATGATCGAGCCGATCAGCGGGATGAACACCAGGAACACCGTGCCCGCGACGAGGCCGACCAGCGAGCCCACGAGTGCGCCCGCGATGCCCGCCTTGCTGCCGCCCGTCTTCGCCGAGCCCGCCGCGGAGCTCAGCCCCTCCGCGATCTCCGCGCCCAGCGCGATGATCGCGACGGCCGCGAGCGTCCAGAGCGAATACAGATCGGGCTGCCACCAGGTGCACAGCATCGCGACGAGCAGCATCAGCCAGATGCCGGGGAGCGTCAGCAGGGTGAGCACCACCCCGAGCAGCGCGCCGATCGTCGTCAGGATGCCCGCCGTCAGCAGCATGGAGTCTCCGCTCGGGCGGCGCACCGGATCGCCTTCCCGGGAACGGGTCCGGAATCCGGGACTTCCGATTTCAGCTCGCCGCCGCCTGCTCGGCGGTCGGCGCTTCCGCGTCCTCGCCCGCCGAGTCGGTCACCCGGTCCGGGAACGCGGCCTTCTCCATCTGGAGAATCCAGTTCTCCACGCGGCCGTGCCGGTAGGTGTCGAACCGGATCTCCTGCCCTCCGAGCTGGCTGTGGGAGTCCTTGACCTTCAGGAAGACGATGAACTTATCCCACTTGCGCTTGTCGACATCCTCGAGATCCCCGGGCGTGATCGTCTCCCCGCTGGGAAGCGTGAGCGCGTTCGTTTCGGGGTCCCACCGGTAGGTCCGTGTCGCGACGCGGAAGAACAGGCTGAGCAGGTAGACCGCGAAGCCCACACAGATCACCGCCTGGATCTTGTTGACAGGGATGTCGTACGAGCGGAGCGGTCCGGGGGGAGACTCCGTGCTCCAACGCGTGTTCAGCTGGTTGAACCGATCGCGAGGCGAAACGGGCTCCAGTTGCGAACGCAGCGCCGCGATCGCCTCGCTGTTCGCCGCAGTGTCTTCAAGAGCCGCGAGCTGCTCGGCGGCCTCTTCATCCGGGTTGCGATAGAAATTCGTGTACGCGGGATGCAGCCTGCCGATCATCGTGAGGGAGTTGAGCCAGTTCTCGCGCGCGATCTCCATTTCCGCACGCTTCTGGCGCGACCCGCCCTGCATCGCGGATTCGTTATCCGCCCGGTTCGCCTTGAGCTCGGCGAGCTCCGCCTGCGGATCCGACACGGCGCCCTCACGCCGCAGCACGCCGGGCGATTCGGTCCGGTCCGCCTCGATCGCGAGCGACAGGTACTGCCATTCCGCCCAGCTCGAGTACGCCTCGCCCCGCTCGGGATACGCGACATACGCGTCGTACAGGCTCCACCCGGCGTAGCCCAGCAGGCAGGTGGTGATGATGACGATCCGGATGAGCCAGGGGCGGTTGATGTTCGACACCCGCGCCCCGTCGTCGGGGGTCGCTGCCGCCTCGCTCGCCGCGGTCTCGTTTGGGTCGTGGTCGGTCATTCGCTGCTCCGCTGCACCGTCGCGTGTAGGGTTCCATCGGCCGAACACGCCTCCCGGATCAACCCGGGACGCGAGTCTAGGGGACGAGAACGCCCAATGCCCCTCTTTCCCCGCTGAACCCATGTTCGCCGCGCTGTCTGCTCCGTACGGCCTGTCCCCCCCGGAGGATCGGTGATGCTCGATGACGCTTGCTGCGAACGGATCCGCGAGGCCGCCGGCTCGCCGCCCGCTGGCTCAACGCCGCTCTCGGGAGGGTGCATCGCGGATGTGCTCCGCGTGACCCTCGAAGACGGGACCTCGGTGGTTGTCAAGCGGGACGGCGGACCCGCTCCCTCCCTCGACATCGAGGGCGCCATGCTCCGCGATCTCGCCGAGACGCGCACCGTGCGCACACCCGCGGTCCTCCTGGATGATCCCGACCTTCTTGTCATCGAGCACATCGAGAACGACGGCATCCGCTCCGATGAGGGGGGCGCCGCGTTCGCTCGCCAGCTCGCCTCGTTACATGCCTGCTCGGCGCCCGCGTTCGGATATCCGCGGGACACCCTGATCGGCTCCTTGGCACAGGAAAACGCGTGGATGGACGCCTGGCCCCGCTTCTTCGCCGAAAGGCGGCTCCTCCCGATGACCAGACTGGCACGCGATCGTCGCGGCATCGGACCAGAGGACGCCGCACGACTCGAAGCGCTCGCGGGGCGTGTCGAAGACCTGATCGGCGAAGGCCCCGATCGTCCGGCGCTCGTGCACGGCGATCTCTGGTCTGGCAATGTCCTCTGGAAAAGCGGCGCTGTCGCGGGCGTGATCGATCCCGCGATTTCGTACGCCGACCCCGAGATCGAACTCGCGTTCATCGACCTGATGGGGTGCTTCGGGAACGCGTTCTATCGCGCCTACGAGGAGGCCCTGGGAATCCGAGAGGGATTCTGGGAGACGCGTCGGGATCTCTACAATCTCTACCCGCTGCTCGTGCACGCCGCCCTGTTCGGGGGTGGGTACGGATCGTCCGCGATGCAGATCGCCCGTCGACTCGGATTCTGAACGGACCGATTGCGCATCCAAGTCTGCGAATCGGGGCCAGATGTGGGGAGAAAGAAGGGCGACCGACGGGGTTCGAACCCGCGACATCCTGGACCACAACCAGGTGCTCTACCACTGAGCTACGGCCGCCATCGAGCCATGACGGTAGCGGCTTCACAAGCCCGAGGCAACGGGTTGATCGAAACAGGCGATCCGGTCGATAGGGTTGTATCGGCCCAGTACGGAACCCTCGAATAGGGGGTTGGGCCGGGGGCATCGCGAACCCGGTCCAAATTCGCAGGAGATGAGTCCATGACCAGCATCGGCACACCGGCGCTCGACCTGACGACCGAGCGAACGCACACGAACCTGTCCACCGCGGAGCTTGTGGAGCGTGCGCTGGCGAACGGGGAGGGCACGCTGGCGAGCAACGGCGCCCTTGTCTGCAAGACCGGGGACAGGACGGGTCGGAGCCCCAACGACAAGTATCTCGAGGACACCCCGGCGATTCACGACAAGATCTGGTGGGGCAGCGTCAACAAGCCCATGACCCCTGAGCGGTTCGCCGATGCGCTCGCGATCGCGAGCGAGCACCTCTCGGGAGCCGAAGACCGTTTCGTGTTCGAGGGCTGGGCGGGCGCCGATGTCGATCACCGGCTCGGGGTCCGGGTCATTACCGAGCAGGCCTGGCACGCGTTGTTCGCCCAGACGCTGTTCATCGAGCCGGGCAGCGCGAGCGACCCGAGCGGGCTCCCGTGGAGGCACGACTGGACCGTCATCAACGCGGGTCGGCGTCGCCTGACCAAGGAAGAACAGGCGCGCTTCGGCGTGAACAGCCCGGTGCTTGTGGCGCAAAGCCTCGAGAGAAAGACCGTCGTCATCCTGGGCACCGAGTACGCGGGCGAGATGAAGAAGAGCATCTTCTACGCGATGAACTTCGACATGCCCGAGCAGGGGGTCTTCCCCATGCACTGCTCCGCGAACATCGACCGGAGCGACCCGACCAATGTCGCGCTCTTCTTCGGGCTCTCCGGAACGGGCAAAACCACGCTCTCCGCGGATCCCGCCCGCTCCCTCATCGGTGACGACGAGCACGGGTGGGGGCCCAACGGCGTCTTCAACTTCGAGGGAGGCTGCTACGCGAAGTGCATCCGCCTCAGCGAAGCGGGCGAGCCCCAGATCTGGAACGCGATCCACTTCGGGTCCGTCCTCGAGAACACCGTCGTCGATCCGAAGACGCGCGAGCCCGATTACGACGACGGGTCGATCACGGAGAACACCCGCGTCACCTATCCCGTCGATTTCATCCCCGGCGCGACCATCCCCAGCGTCGGCGGGCATCCCAAGAACATCATCTTCCTCACCGCCGATGCGTTCGGCGTGCTGCCCCCTGTCGCGAAGCTCAGCCCCGAGCAGGCGATGTACTACTTCATCAACGGGTACACCTCCAAGCTCGCGGGTACCGAGGCGGGCGTCACCGAGCCCCAGCCCAACTTCAGCCCCTGCTTCGGAGGGCCCTTCCTCCCGCGCCGTCCCAGCGAGTACGCCCAGATGCTCGCCGACCGGATCAAGAAGTACAAGGCGAATGTCTGGCTCCTCAACACCGGGTGGACAGGCGGCGCCTATGGCGACGGGCACCGCATGGAACTCGGGTTCACCCGCGCCATGGTCACCGGCATCCTCGACGGGACGCTCGCGCGGGAGGATTACGACCCCGACCCGGTCTTCGGGCTCGCGGTCCCCCGTCATGCACGCGGCGTGCCGGCGGGCGTTCTCCACCCCGTCGACGCCTGGGCGGACAAGGACGCATATGAGAAGCAAGCGCACGCGCTCGCCGCTCGGTTCAGGGAGAACGAGCAGAAGTTCCAGATCAGCGACGAGGTGCGCGCCGCGGGCCCCAAGGGATAACCCCGCGAGCCTCGGTCCCTAGGCAGACCCAACAGAAAAAAGCCCCCGGCATGCGCGGGGGCTTTCCTTTGCCCTTTCGGACCGGTCGTTCAGCCGCACCCGCCCGTGAACCCGCTCACGAAGAGTTGCAGGTCGGCGAGGTCGAACACGCCCTCACCGGTCAGATCCGCGAGCGGATCCTGCGTGATGAACGCGCCGATGAAGCCGTTGACATCGCCAAGGTCGAGCACGCCGACCGGGGACGCGACATCCGAGGGGCAGGGCGCTCCGATCAGGAGCACATCGTCCTCGTCGAAGTCCGCGTCGCCGTCCGCGTCCAGCATCTCGATGCCCGGCGCAACGGGCTCGGGCGTGCGCCCATTGGTGGTCACGAAACGGTCGAGCACCGCGACGCGGTCCGCCTGGTCGACATCCCCATCGAGATCGAGGTCCCCCAGACGCTCAGGGGGGTAGACCGTCCAGCGCGTGTTCGCGGGGTAATCGTCGAGGATGCGCGTCGCGCCGTTGTTGGGCCAGGCGATGGTCGCTTTGTCCATCGTCGTGAACGAGCCGAGCCCGAAGTGCAGCGTGGTCGGGTCCTGCGCCTTGTAGTGATGCCCCGCGCGGACCTCGCGCCGGTGGGCGGGCAACGCCGCGTCGGTCTTCACCTTCACCGTCGCGCCCACGGCGAACCGGTTGCTCCCCTGCCCGACGACATCGAACGCGGCCCACGATCCGCCGTTCGATTCGTTGTTGTTGATGTAGAGCTGCGCGCGATCGGACTGCTTCCCGACGAGCAGGTCGAGGTCCCCGTCCCCGTCGATATCCGCGGTCGAGACGCAGTAGCTCGTGCCGGTCGTCGCGATGTTCAGCCCGAGCGCGATGTCCTGCATCGGGAACGAGCCCGTGTTGTGGTAGAACGAGTTCCGGTCATTCGCGTGGCAGATGTAGATGTCCTCGAGCCCGTCGTTGTCCGCGTCGAACATCGCGGTGCCCCAGCCGAAGCGGAGGGTCTGCGTGCCCGATTCCATCGTGCGATCGGTGAAGGTCCCGTCGGGGTTGCCCATGAGCAGCTTGTGGCCCGTGGGGATGTTGGTCAGGAACATGTCGTAGAACCCGTTCCGGTCGATGTCCCCGATGCCGATGCCCATGCAGTCGAGGTTCGCTTCCGTCCCGGTCTGCGCCGTGACATTCAGGAAGGCGCTGCCGAGGTTGCGGAACAAGTGGTTCGTGAAATCGGGGCCCGTGCCCTTGTCGGTTCCCAGATAGAGGTCGGGATCGGTGTCCCCGTCGTAGTCGAAGAATGCGGCGACGAGCGTGGGATCGCCCGCGCGCTGGATGCCCACCGCGACCGCCTTCTCCGTGAAGGTCCCGTCCCCGTTGTTCTCGTAGAACCCGTTCTCCGTCGGGTCCCCGTTCGTCAGCGTCCTGTTGCAGACATACACATCGAGCAGCCCGTCCGCGTTGCAGTCCGCCCACACGGTGGTCACCGCGTGCCCCGGGTCATCGAGCCCGGATGCGGCCGAGACATCCGTGAACGACCAGTTCCCTTCGTTCCGGTAGAGGATGTTGGGCGCCCCGTACCGGCTCAGGTAAATATCGAGATCCCCGTCCCCGTCATAGTCCGCCGCCGAGACGCCCGAGTAGTTCATGTGCGGGGCGAGACGGGGCGCCCCCGCGTCGTACGACCGGTCCGTGAAGTGGCCCGTGCCGTCGTTCTCATAGAGCCCGACCCGGCCGTCAACGGCGCCGATGATCAGCGCGTCGGGGTCGCCGTCCCCGTCGATGTCGAACATCCCGAGCCCCGACCCGAACTGGAAGGTGCCCAGCGCGATCGGGTAATTGATCCCACGCGCGATCCCCCGCTCGATGAACGGCTGGGGCGCACCCGCGTGCGCACCGCACGAGGCGATCAGGACCATCGTCGGGGCAGCGCCCCGGAGCAGCGTTGTCTGAAGCATGATCTCCTCCGCCGGGCACGGAACGCCCGGTTCACGAATCGAATCGACACGGACAACCCTCCCCGGATCGTGCGGGTTGCCGACTTCCCACTGTAACGGGAGTGTGCCCCGGAAAGAACCCTCCCGAACCCGATTCGAGGCGGACTCGCCCCGTATCATGCCCGGTTCGGTGTGCCAAAACGGAGCGATCCGCGCAGCCGATCCGATCAGATTCCAACCAGAAGGGCGGGCGCGTCAGCGATCCGTCGAATGCGACCCGGGGAGTTCAGCGATCATGACAGCGTCCAGAAAGCCAATCGTCGGCGGCAATTGGAAGATGAACACCAACACCGAGTCGGGCACCGCCCTCGCCCGTGCGGTCGCGGATGTGTTCCCCGACATCGCGGGCGCCGACCACGCCGTCGAAGCGTTCGTCTGTCCTCCTTTCCCGTTCCTCGCCCAGGTTGGCGAGGTGCTGCAGGCAGCGGGCGGCGGGATCGCTCTCGCCGCGCAGGACATCTACCACGAGCCCAGCGGGGCGTTCACCGGTGAGGTGTCCGCCGCGATGCTCAAGGATGTGGGCTGCACCGCGGTCCTGCTGGGGCACTCCGAGCGTCGGCATGTGATCGGGGAGTCCGACGAGCTGATCAACAAGAAGACCCACGCGGCGCTGGAGGCGGGCCTCACCGCCGTGCTCTGCATCGGGGAGACCCTTGATCAACGCGAGGCGGGCAAGACCGACGCGGTCAACAAGCACCAGCTCACCAAGGGACTCGAGGGGGTCTCGACCGACCAGATGGCGGATGTTGTCATCGCCTACGAGCCCGTCTGGGCGATCGGGACCGGCAAGACCGCGAGCGCCGAGGACGCGCAGGCCGCGCACGCCGCCATCCGCGAGGTCCTCGCGAACCTCTACGACCAGAAGACCGCGGACGCGACCCGGATCCAGTACGGCGGGTCCTGCAAGCCCTCCAACGCGGCCGAGCTGTTCGCCCAGCCCGACATCGACGGGGGCCTGATCGGGGGCGCCGCCCTCAAGGCGGGCGATTTCCTCGACATCCTGCGAGCCGCCGCCGCGTCGGGCGCGTGAGGACGCGGACGCGGCGCCGTCCCCGCCTACGATCCCAGCCCGAATCAAGTGAGGTTCCATGATCCCGACGCTCGCACTCAGCCCCTATCTCGTCACCGGCCTGGTCGTCGTCTTCCTGCTGGTCTGCATCGCGATGATCCTGCTCATCCTGATCCAGCGCCCCCAGGGCGGCGGGCTCAGCGGCGCCTTCGGCGCGGGCGGCGGCGCCGGGCAGACCGCCTTCGGCACCAAGACAGGCGATGTCCTCACCCTCGTCACCATCGCGATCTTCATCCTCTTCCTCGTCACCGCGATCGTGCTGAACTTCGCGGCCCGCCCGAGCTCGGCACCCCCCCCGGGGACGGCGATCCGGGAACTGGGCGAGGACGCACCCGTCGTCGGGGATGAACCGGTCGGCGAAGAACCGCCCGAGCAGAACTCCGACGCTCCGGTCAACGATCTGATCCAGCCGGAAGACCAGACGACCACGGAGGATGCCCCCTCCGGCGACGAGGACGGCGGGACTCCCTGACACCCGGAATCGGACAGGACCGCGGCGCCCCGCGCGCACAGGAGCCAACAGCGTGATCCGCAGCATGACCGGTTTCGGCGACGCGTCGGCCCGCGTGGACGGGGTGGAATACGCCGTCGAGATCAAGAGCGTCAACAACAAGTACTTCAAGGCGATCATGCGCCTGCCCGAGTCGATCCAGGCGCTCGAGGCGGAATTCGAGGTCCTCCTCCGCCGTCGGCTCGATCGGGGCTCGGTCACCCTCTCGATCTCCGTGAGCGATACCACCGAGGGCGCCGCGCTCGCGATCAACACCGAGGCGCTCGACCGCTATGTCGAGCAGCTCCGCGCCACGAAGGCCGCGTCGTCCGACGCCGTCTCGATCGACCTCGCGGCGCTCGTGAACCTGCCCGGGGTGCTGCGTCCGCCGATCGACGACGAGGACCGGCACGCGCGTGACCGCGCGGCGCTTGCGCCCCTCCTCGATCGGGCCTGCGATCAGCTCATCGAGATGCGAACGCGCGAGGGGGCCGACCTCGCGAAGGACCTGATGGCGCAGCACGCGACGATCGCGGAGAATCTGGAGGTCGTCGTCAAGGAGGCGCCGACCATCGTCGCGGAGTACGAGAAACGCCTCCGGTCCCGCATCGAGGCCCTGCTCGCGGACGCCGAGATCACCGCCGATCCGGCGGAGCTGATCCGGGAGATCGCGGTCTACGCGGAGAAGACCGACATCGCCGAGGAGATCACCCGCCTGCGCGGGCACCTCAAGCAGTTCGAAGCGAGGATCACGGGCAACGACGGGTCGCCGCTCGGGCGCACGCTCGAGTTCCTGACCCAGGAGATGCTCCGCGAGGCGAACACGATGGCGAGCAAAAGCCCCAGCGCCGAGATCGCCCAGCGCATCGTCGAGATCAAGGGCGCGATCGACCGGATTAAAGAACAGGTCCTCAACATCGCCTGATCGACCCGCAACGCGAGCGGCGGATCGCCCGATCGCGCATCATGTGAGCATGGCGCCCGACGCGCACAACGCCGCGACCCTCGCCCGCGTCCTGAAAGGGTTCGGGCTCGGATCCTCGCGACGCGTCCGCCGCCTGCACGCCGGGACCGGTTCGACCGCGAAGTTCATCATCGAGGCCCGCGAGCACGCCGATGACGCGGCGCCCGATCGGCTGTTCCTGAA
>DLBY01000144.1:10299-12521 GCA_002480345.1 Phycisphaerales bacterium UBA7812
ATCGGCTGTTCCTGAAGCGTCGCCCCCGGACCGAGCAGGCGATCGCCGAAGCGCTGGCGCAGCACGGTGTGCGCGCGCACCTCGCCGACGCGGGGCTCCCAGTGCAGCGGCCCATCCGGGCGCGCGAGGGGGGCACCCTCCTGCTCGGGCCGGACGGCGCCTACGAGTTGTCGCCGTTCGTCGACGCCGAACGATGGACGCCCGCGCCGCCGCGGGCGCGCGCCGCCGGGCGCACGCTGCGCGACCTGCACGATGCGCTCGAGGCGGTCCGGGGCTCGACACCGGACGGGCTCCGCTTGTCCACGCCCTTCGCGGAACAGGAGGACGATCCCGACCTGCTCGGCTTCCGCGCCGACGACGGCAGCGAGGCGGGCTTCCTGCTGGGGTCCCGCGCCGACGCCGCGGCGCGGGTGCGGGGCCGGCTCCCAGCCGACAATCAGATCATCCACGGGGATTTTCACCCCGGGAACACGCGCTGGGAGGGGGACCGGCTCGTCGCGGTGCTCGATTTCGACGCGTGCCGAGTCGGCTCGGCGCTCGAGGAGGCCGCGCTCGCGTCGGTCCATTTCGGGCTCGATCGCTCCGCGCGCTCGATGGCATCCCGCAGCCCCTGGCCCGACCCCGCGATCATCGAGGCGTTCTGGGAGGGGTACGGCGGTGTGCGCGCCGGGCCGGACGCGGCGCGGCTCACGCCCTGGCTCGCCGTCGGCGCATTCGCCACCGAAGCCCTGCGCGGGATGAGGGAGGGCTCGTTCAGCGACGACACGGTCGCGTTCGCATCGGGCGTCGTGGCATGGATCGTGGACCACGCCGATGGGCTCGGTGAGATTCTCGCACGGCTGTCGCCGCCCGCGGAACCCGGATGAGCGCCGCCCGATCGGGGGGATCGGAACGAGTTGACCCCCATGCTCCGGCGCCGGATACTTGGCGTATGACGCGTCGCGCCCGCGAATCCTATCTCAGTCGAACGCAAGTGTGCGCGGCGGCACTCGCCGGCGCATGCGCCGGGTTCGCGGCCCACGCGGCGCCCCCGGCGTGGTTCGCGGATGCGGTCGCCCAGCTCGATGCGCCCTCGTTCGCAGAGCGCGAGGCGGCGTTCGAGCGGATCGTCTCCGAGCGCACGCTGACGGGTGCGCACATCGAGACCAGGCTCGCCGAGGGTGGGCTCAGTCCCGAGCAGCGGATGCGGCTGGATCGCGCGGCGCTCGAGCGCTTTGCCGAAACCCCCAGGGCGGGGCTCGGGGTGCAGTTCGGCGTGCAGACCGCTGAGCCCGGTGTGCCCCTCCGTGTCGTGATCGACGGCTTTCCCGCGGCACAGTTCCTGCGCGCCGATGATGTCGTGCTCACGATCGACGGGCACCCGGTCAACGACACGAACGATATGGGCGCGATCATCCTGAGCCATGAGCCGGGGGAGACGCTCCGAATGGAGATCGAGCGGGTGCCCGTGCCGGGCGAGGCCCCGGGTAATGCTCTCAACGGGCCCGTGGTGCCCCGGCGCGTGATGCTCGATGTCCCGCTGGGCAGCTTTTCGGATCTGCAGGGCGCCGCGCCGCTGTCCTCGGATCGGCTCGAGCGGGCGTACCGCTACTACCAGGACCGCGTGGGCGTGCTCGGGCCTGCGCAGTCGACGGAGGGCGTTGTCGGCGCCGCGATCACCCCCATCGACTGGCTCGGCGCCGAGGGCTACGACCACGAGCAGGGGATCGCGCCGCGAGGCTCGTTCGAACGCATCCCCGCCTGGAGGTATGTTTCCTTCGCGGGTCAGCCGCAGTCTTGGATCGCTCCGGTTGATCTCCGCCGGGGTGATCCGAACACCTCGCTGCTCCGCATCAACCGGGGCCTTCAGCGCTCGGGAGATTACGACGAGACCGAGCGCGCTCTCGCGGCCTACCGAACGCTGCTCTACCGGGTCTCGGAGATCGACACGCAGATCGACGCGATGACGGGCGGCGGGCTGGCGAGGTTCGATCCGGATCGCGCGGCGCGGCTGCGTACCGAGCGTGAGGAACTCAGCGCCGAGTTGATCCAGCTCGCCCAGGAGCTCAGCCGGGTGCCTTGAACGGGCGTCGCAGCGGAGAGATCATCCGATCGAATCGAGCGCCTTCTCGACGAGGTCAGCGGCAAGCGTGAGCAAGTCGGGACGCTCCGTCTCGGACCGAGCGGCCTCGATCGCGCGCCGGACGCGGGCCTCCAGCCTCGTCCAGCGCGCAGGGTCCGGG
>DLBY01000064.1:0-216 GCA_002480345.1 Phycisphaerales bacterium UBA7812
GCCGACCCCGAGACCGGAGAGCGGGTGCTGTTCGACACCTCGAGCAAACGACTCCGGCGCGCACACGCCCGCCTCGCCGCCGAGCAACGCGCCGCCGCCGATCGACTGCTCACGCGCACCGGCGTGGATGTCATCGACCTGTCCACCGACCGCCCGTTCGGCGTCGAGCTCGAGCATTACTTCCGCGCACGAGAGAGGAGGCGCCGCTCCGCATGA
>DLBY01000064.1:539-1307 GCA_002480345.1 Phycisphaerales bacterium UBA7812
CCGCTCCGTGCGCGCCATCCCGTCCCTCATCGTCGCCTTGCTGCTCGCGATCCCCGCGGCCGCCCGCGACGCAACGCTGTCCCTCAGCCGCGAGTCGATCACGACCGCCGATCGGCTCACGCTCGAGGTCGCGTTCGTCGTTGCGCCCGGTTGGACGCTCGAGCCCTGGAAAGCGAGCACGCGCGCCGCGTTGGAGGGCGCGGGGTGGACGGTCGTCGAGGTCAACGGGTTCGCACCGAGCCTCTGGTCAGAACTCCACGGCAACGACGACGGCGCGGTCGACGGCGCCCTCGTCCACCGGGCGCGGTTCGTTCTCGAGCCCTTCCTGCCCGGCACCTACGGCATCCCCGCGATCGAGGCGACCGCGACGAGCGCAGCCGGGTCTGCTGCCGAGCCGATCGGCGAAGATAACCGGGCGTGGCGTGTGTCCGCTCGCCCCGATCCCGAGGGGGAGGGGCTCATCGTCCGAGGCAATGCCTCGGTGCGCGATCTCGAAGCCAACGAGTCGCCGCGAGCGCTCGCCGGCTTTCTCACCCTCGCCCGCCCGCGCGGGCAGCCGGTCACGCTGAGCACCGAGCCCGCGACGATCGAGGTTCGATCGGTGCTCCCGGAAGACGAGCCCGTCCAGCTCCCCATGCCGATCGACGAAGCCGCGTCCGCCGACGCGGAATCCGAGGGCGATGCCCCGCTGGGCACGCTCCGCCCCGTCCCCGACGAGCCCGCGTCCGCGTTCTCGTTGCTCGCGCTGGTCGTGATCGGGCTCGCCGC
>DLBY01000064.1:1601-1985 GCA_002480345.1 Phycisphaerales bacterium UBA7812
GCTGGTCGTGATCGGGCTCGCCGCGGTCGGGACCGGGATCGTGGTGTTCATCGCCTTCCGAGCCGCTCGCACGAAGGGGGACGAATCCCAGCCCGATCCGCTCCGCACGCTCCGGAGCCTCGCATCCCAGCCGTCTCCGGACCTCGCGTCGGTGGACCGGGCCGTGCGAGCGCTGCAGCGTCGCCAGCCCGGGGACCCCGAGATCGAATCGTTGCTCGGGCGGCTCGAACGCGCGCGCTACGCCCCGCGTGATGCCGACGCCGAGCCCGCGCAGGCGATCGCCTCCGACGCCGCCCGCCTCGCCTCCCGGTTCGCGGAGGCGCCAGCCCCCGCGCACGACCGCACCGAGCAGCGAGAATCCGGGCAGGAGGCCGCGGCATGAGC
>DLBY01000064.1:2284-3551 GCA_002480345.1 Phycisphaerales bacterium UBA7812
CGGGCAGGAGGCCGCGGCATGAGCGCGTTCCTGTCCTGGCTCCCGTTCGATCGGTTCGCGCACCCGTGGGCGCTCGCGTTGCTCGCGCTGCTGCCGATCGTGGCGCTGATCGCCCGCGCCCGTTCGAGGCGGAGCCGGGTGCTGCATCCGGGCGCCGGTCTCGCGCGGCTCGCGGGCGCGAGCGTGCGCACCAGGCTGCTCGTGCTCCCGCTGGTGCTGCGTGTCCTGGCGCTCGCGGCGCTCGTCCTGGCGCTCGCGCGTCCGCAGGATGTGCAGGGTCTCGTACGCACGACGACGGAGGGCATCGCGCTCCAGCTCGTCATCGATCGATCCAGCAGCATGACGGAGACGATCGACATCGACGGACGGTCCACGACGCGCCTCGACGCGGTCAAGCAGGTCGCCAGCGAGTTCATCGAGGGCAATGGGGACGACCTCAAGGGGCGCGAGGGCGACATGATCGGGGTCATCGCCTTCGGGTCGTACGCCGACACGATCTGCCCGCTCGTCCGCGAGCACGACGCGTTGCTCGAACTCGTGGGCGATATCCGCGTCAGCCCTCTGCGCAGCGACCAGGGCACCGCGATCGGGGACGCGGTCTCCCTCGCGGCGGCGCGCCTGCGTGAAGCGGAGAAGGAGATCGCGCGGGGGCTGGGCGACGACGCGGCGCGCGACCCGGGCGCGAAACCAGACTTCTCGATCAAGAGCAAGGCGGTGATCCTGCTCACCGACGGGCGCAACAACCGGGGTCAGATCGAGCCGCTCCAGGCCGCCCAGCTGTGCGCCGACTGGGGGATCACCCTCTACACCATCGGCATCGGGGGCGGGTACACCGAGCTCGCGGGCCTCCGCATCCCGATGGGCGGCTCGCTCGACGAGCGGACGATGACCCAGATGGCGGTCGCGACGGGCGGTCGGTTCTTCCTCGCCGACGACGCGCAGAGCCTCCGCGACATCTACGCCGTGATCGACGAGCTCGAGACGACCGAGATCGAGACCAGCGAGAGCGTGGATTACACCGAGCGGTTCCCCCCCTTCGCGGCGGCGGGCCTCGCGTTGCTCGCGCTGGAGGTCCTCCTGTCGAGCACCTGGCTCAGGAGGTCGCTGTGATGCGCACGCTCGCGTCCGTCCAGAACGCGCTCGATCTTTCCGGCGCCGCGCGGCTCGCGGAGCCCGCGTGGATCCACGCGGGGTGGATCGCGCTGCTGGTCATCGTCGGGGCGCTGGCCGCGCGGGCGGCGAGCCGGCGCGCGTTCGCGAACCTGGG
>DLBY01000064.1:3855-7278 GCA_002480345.1 Phycisphaerales bacterium UBA7812
GGGCGCGCGTTCGCGAACCTGGGCGACGCCGCGCTCGTCGCGCCGCTCGCCGATCGGGTGTCCGGTGTCCGGCGCGCCGCGCGGGCGCTGCTGGTCGCGGGCGCGGTGCTCAGCCTCGCCTTCGCCCTGGCGCGCCCCCAGATGGGCGAGCGCACGCGGGAGGTCGAGCAGAAGGGGCGTGATCTCGTCTTCGTGATCGATGTCTCCCGATCGATGCTCGCGCGGGACCTCGCGCCCAGCCGCCTCGAACGCGCGAAGATCTGGATCAACGATCTCGTGGATGACCTGGGGGGCGACCGCGTGGGTCTCGTCGCGTTCGCGGGAGCGCCGACCATCAAGGTCCCGCTCACCCAGGATCGTGCGTTCTTCAGGCTCGCCCTCGAACGCCTCGACACCGAGTCCGCGCCGCGCGGCGGGACCATGATCGGCGACGCGATCCGCAAGGTCCTCGACGATGTCTTCGAGGCCCGCGACGAGGAGGGCACCCCCGTCGAGACGGGGCGCTTCCGCGACATCATCCTCATCACCGACGGGGAAGACCAGGAGTCGTTCCCCGTCCGTGCCGCGGAGCAGGCGGGCGAGCTGGGCGTCCGCATCATCGCGCTGGGGCTTGGCGATTCCGCGTCGGGAACCCCCGTGCCCATGGCGCCGGGGTCCGACCAGTTCGTCCGCTACAACGGCGAGCGCGTGCTCAGCAGGCTGGACGCGAAGACCCTCTCGGAGATCGCGAACGCCGTGCCGGGCAACGCGTTCCTCGAGGTCGGGACCGACGAGATCGACCTCGCGCAGGTCTACCGCGACCTGATCGCGAGCGCCGAGCAGACGAGCTTCGGGTCGGCACAGGTGACCAACTACGAGGAGCGCTTCGTGCCCTTCATCGGGCTTGCGCTGGCGCTGCTCATCGCGGACATGCTGATCGGGGACGGGAGGCGACGCGGATGAAACGAGGGGAAAGAGGTCGACCCGGGACGGGGCGCGGGCCGGTTCTCGCGGCCCTACTTGTCGCGTGCGCCGGGGTCGGGAAGGCACCGATCGCGGACGCCTCGCCCCTCCGGGAGCAGATCGACGCGATCCGCGCGCAACGGCAAACAGGGGGGACGATCGCGAGCGAGGCGGACGCCCCGGATCTCGCCTCGGTGCTCGACGAGGTGTTCGACCGCGCTGTCGCGGAAGGCGAGGCGACCGGCGACACCCTGGCGCGCGCCCACCTCGCGGCGGCCGACCTGCTGCTCAAGGCGGGCGAATCCGACGCGGCGCTCGTGCATTTCCGCGACGCGGACCTGTGGGGCGCGACCGCCTCGCTGAGGGCCCGCGCTCGGTTCAACTATGCGCAGGTGCGCTACCGCCAGGCGGTCGAGGCGATGACCCCGACCCCAGACGCCCCGGCGCCCGATCTCGACGGCGCCAAGGCCCTGCTCCGCGATGCGGCGGGCGCGTTCCGGGCGGTGCTCGATGTCGATCCCAGCGACGCGGAAGCGGCGCGCAACACGGAGCGCATCCGCCGGATGATCCAAGCCCTCGATGAGATGCAGCAGCGTGCCCGGGAGCAGGCGGACGAGATGCGTCGGCAGGCCGACGAGCTCGATCAGCTCGCCGACCGGCAGCAGCAGGAGTCGATGCAGAACGATCAGCAGTCCCAATCGTCCGAGACCGGGAGCGCCGATCAGTCGGAGCTCTCGGACGAAACCCGCGAGCAGGCGGAACGCAACGCGGAGTCCAACCCGGGCTCGCCCGCGCAGCGGCGCCTCGAAGAAGCGATGGACGAACAGCAGCGCGCCCAGCGCGAGCTCGAGCAGGGGGATCAGCGCGACGCGGCCGAGGCGCAGCAGGCCGCGGCCCAGAAACTCCGCGAAGCCGCGGAATCCCTCAGAGAGCAGGCGGACCAGAAGGACGGGGGACAGCCCCAGCAGGGCGAAGCGGAGGAGAATCGGGAGGGCGAGCCCCAGCCCCAGGAGGGGCAGGAGGGCGAGCAGGAGGGCGAATCGCAGGACGACCGGATCAGCGAGTGGCTCCTGGACCGCGAGCAGCGCCAGCGCGAGCAGCGCGACCGGCAGCTCCGCGCGATCATGGGCCGACCGACCCCAGTGGAGCGAGACTGGTGAGCACCCCGAGCGAACGCGAGCACACCATGACCCATCGAACCCCAACAGCGTTTCCCGCGGGCTGTCCGCGGATGCTCCGCCGCCTCGCCTCTCTGATCGCGGTGGTTCTGCTCGCGTTGCCCGCGGCGGCGCAGAGCACGATCCGTGTCGAGGCGGGCTTCACCCAGCAGGCGGTATACCTGGGCGACCAGGCGGTCTTCACGGTGATCGTCGAGAACGCCGACAGCGTCGATCCGCCCGACCTCTCGGGCATCCCCGGCGCGGATTTCAACTATCGGGGCACCTCCAACGAGAGCCGCTCAACGGTTTCCATCGTCAACGGACGCCGGCGCGAGAGCGTCACCAAGCGCCTCATCATGCGTTGGACCGTCACCCCCACCGAGCTCGGGACGGTCATCGTCCCCCCCCTCATGATCGGCGTCGGCAACGGGCAGGTCGTCCAGAGCGATGAGTCCTCGATCCGCGTGCTCGAGCCCGAGACCGAGGACCGACCCGTCGTGATCGTCAGGCCCGAGGCGACCGAGGTCTTCGTCAACCAGACGGTCCGCGTCCGCGTCGAGTGGCTGCTCACCGCGGACATCGAGGGCTACTCGTTCCGCGCCTCGCGTGCCGACGACGGGCTCGAGGTGACCCCCCTCGAGCGGCAGCGCCAGGCGCTCGAACGCCTCTACGAGGTCGACATCTACAACGGACGGGCCCTCGCGAACCTCGGCTACGGCACCCTCGAGGGACGCCGCGTCCGATCGCTCGAGTTCGACATGCTCGTGACCCCCACGCGGGCGGGCGAGCTGACCCTCGGTCCGATCGCGGTCGCCTACGACCAGCGCGTGGGACGCAACGCCGTCAAGAAGATCGTCGCGAGGTCAGAGCCCGTCGTCTTTACCGTCCGCGAACTCCCCGAGCAGGGGCGCCCCGACGGATTCACGGGCCTGCTCGGCACCCATGACATCGAGGTGCGCGCCGATCCGACCACCGTCGCGGTGGGCGACCCGATCAATCTCGAGGTCACGATCTACGGCCCAGAGCCCATGCCGGGCATCACCGACGGCCCCGATCTCTCCGCGATCCCCGCGTTCGCCCAGGGGTTCCGCATCGCGAGCGAGGGGTGGACGCTGCGTCCCGCGTCACGCCCGGGGGAGCGCACTTTCTCGACCGTCATCCGCGTTGCGGATCCGTCGGTCGCGGCGATCCCGCCGATCGAACTGCCCTTCTTCGACCCCGGGGAAGGCGAGTACCGCGTCGCGCGGAGCGCCCCGATCCCGCTGGAGGTCCGCGCCGTGCGGGAGGTCACCGCCGCGGACGCGGTGGTCTCGAGCGCCGC
>DLBY01000015.1 GCA_002480345.1 Phycisphaerales bacterium UBA7812
GGCAACGAGCACCCCGAGCAGCAGATCGTGCGTCGCGGCGAGGGCCCGATCGCGCCGTTCGGTGTCGCGCCGTCTCGCTCGCCCTTTACGGACGCGGAGAAAGCCGCGTTCGCGGAGGCGGTCGATCTCGCGCCGCTGCGCGACCTCGCGGTGCTGCACAACGGGCGGGTGAAGATCCTGGACACGATGGCGCGCGAGATGGTGGGGGCGCTGACGGGTCGGCACGATTTCGTCGATTTCATCATGCCCGAGAGTGGGGACGCGCGGGGCATCGAGAAGGTGGGCTACGACCCGCTGTTCACGATGCTCGACATGATGATCGACCCGGCGTTCTATGTCCGCGAGCCGCTGGTGCATGTCGAATACCTGCCGCTGCGGGAGGCGTACCTCGCCGCGGCGTTCCCGGATGACGAGGGCGCGCAGCTCCGCTGGAAGAAGCTTACGCGGATCTCACCCGCGATGATCGAGGCGTTCAGCACCGACCTGTTCAACCGCTACGCGGACTCGGCGCCCTATCGCGAGGGCATCCAGAAGGCGGAGCGGGCGAACGACCTGTTCGTGTTCGGCGTCAACAACCTGCAGGTGATCGCCCCCGACGACAAGACCGACTCGTGGCACCACCTGGGCGAGGCGTCCGCGATGGGCGCGCCGGGTGTCGCGGACGCGGCCCGCGCGGTGGGCGAGGCGTGGCGTGCGAAGGACGCGGCGGGCGTGAACAACGCCGTCGCGACGCTCGCGGCGCAGATCCCCGAGATCAACGCGGAGTTGTACCCGTCGAAGAGCCGCTCGCTCGAGCTCGCGTACAACCGCTCCAACGCCTTCGAGTGGGGCTACTGGGTCTATTTCTTCAGCCTGCTCGCCCTCGTGCTCGCCTTCGGGACGGGACGGCAGTGGCTCATCGTGACCGGCAACACGCTCCTCATCGCGGCCCTGGCGCTGCACGCCTTCGGGTTCGTCGCCCGTTGCCTGATCGCGGAGCGGTTCGCGATCCAGAACCAGTTCGAGTCGATGACCGGGCTCAGCCTCTTCGCGGCTCTCGTCGGGCTCGTGATCATGGTCGCCCGCAAGCAGTGGCTCTTCGGCGCCGCCGCGGCGGCGTGCGGCTTCCTCGTGCTCATCACCGCGACGGAAACCGCGATCCCGGGCAAGGACATCGGGCGCGAGGCGGCGATCCTCAACACCTCCGTGCTGCTCAAGTACCATGTCACCACGGTGCTGACCAGCTACGGGCTGATCACGCTCGGCTTTGTCTGCAGCCTGTTCTACCTCGCGACCCACTACGGCGCAAAGCTGCTGGGTCGGCGCGAGACGCCGGCGCTGGCGGTCGCGGCGGTGGGCGGCGGGACGGTCGCGGGCGGCGGCGCTACGAACCCGGGCGATTCGCCCACGCTCGCGCGCACGCTGGGCGACCTCGACACGGCGCAGATGATCATCCTGCAGCTCGCCTTCTGGACGCTGGGCGTGGGCATCCTGCTCGGCGCGTGGTGGGCGGATCACTCGTGGGGACGCTGGTGGGCGTTCGATCCCAAGGAGACCTGGGCCCTGATCACCTGGATCGTCTACCTGATCGTGATCCATGTGCGGTTCGGTGCGCGCAACAAGGCGCTGGTCACCGCGTGGCTCAGCGTCGCGGGGTTCATCGTGATGCTCTGGACCTACTTTGGGGTCAACCTGCTGCTGCCGGGATTGCACGCGTACGCGTGAGCAGGAGAGAACCGTGCTCTCCTTGCGTCGAAATCGATCTGCGCGACTCCGGGCGACGATGCGCGCTGCGGGCGTCGTGCTGTTGGGTGCCTTGCTCACCGGGTGCGGCTCGTTTCAACCCGCGCCGACCGAGACGCGGGTCGTTGCGTCGGGGGAGTTCGAGGTGTCGATCGAGCAAGGGCTCATGGTGATCAACGCGGTGATCAACGGTGAGCACCCGGTTCGCATGGTGCTTGATACCGGTGCGGATGCCACGGTGTTGACACCCGCCGCGGTCGAGCGGATCGGTCTTGACACAAAGCCCATGATGCGGATCGTCCGGGGCGCGAAGGGCGGCGGGCTCGAAGGCTCCAGAGCACCCGTTTCCAGTCTCGATCTCGGGGGGCTTGTGCTCTCAGAGTTCGATGCGCTCGTGCTCGGGCTCGCCCCGATCCAGCGCCGGCTCGACCGCCCGGTGGACGGTGTCGTCGGATGGCCCGCGTTCCGAGACGCCGAGTTGTCTGTGGACTGGGCGAACGGTCGCATCTCTACGGGCGGACTTCGGGAGCCAGGGAGCGTCGCCTATCCGCTCACCTCGCGTCGTGCGACGATCGAAGCGCCGATCTTCGGGACCTCGCGGGAGTACCTCGTCGACACGGGCTACAACGGCACGCTCGCGGTGCGGCGGAGCGACCTCGCTCGCCTCACGACGCAGAATCTGGGTGAGCAAAGCATCACGGGGGCCTATCGATCGGGGACCGAGGAACGCTTCCGCGTTGACGAGCAAACCGCGTTCGGCGGTGCGCGCATCCCCGCGGCCGAGGTCGTTGTCACAGACGGGACCCGCGTGATGGGCAGTGGATGGATGCGGCGCTTCACGGTGACCTTCGACCAGCCCGCCGGCGAGATCCGCTTTCTCGATCTTGCACGCAAGCGTCCCGCCGTCGAGCCCGAATAGGCTCCCGGCATGCCGACTCCCGCCGTCCGCTACCCCAATCACTATTGCTGGCTCGTTCTCGTCGGGATGCTCGATGTCATGCTGACAAGCGTGGTGATGACCTATCTCGAAGGCCGAGAGGCGAATCCGCTCGCGCAGTGGTTCATCGATCGGCTCGATCTGTGGGGGCTCATCCTTCTCAAGGTGATCACGCTCGTGGTGTTCGTCGGCGCGTGCGAGGCGGTGGGGGCGCGGAAGCCGGACACCGGGCGGAAACTCGCGGAGTACGCGATCGTCGTGTGCGCGTTTCCGGTGGTGTTCGCGTTGTTGCTCCTTCTGCTCCCGGGGGAGGGCTCGTGATGTCCGAGGTTTCCACACGCGATTCTCGCTTCGATCGATCCGCCCTCGAGTGTCCCGCGGTCGAGCTTGCGCCCGCTCTGCTCGGGTGCGTGCTCGTGCGCACGCTCGATGACGGCGCACGCCTCGTCGGGAGGATCGTGGAAACCGAGGCGTACGCGGGGCCGCACGATCAGGCGGCCCACACCCGCAACGGGCATCGCTCGACCCGCAACGAGGTCATGTGGGGTCGGGCGGGGCTGTGCTATGTCTATTTCACCTACGGGATGCACCACTGCATGAATGTCGTGTGCGGGGGCGTGGATGTCCCCGAGGCGGTGCTCGTGCGCGCGCTCGAGCCCCTCGAAGGGCTCGAGAGCATCCGCGTGAACCGGGTCGGGACCAAGCCGCGCAAGCACCCCTTGCGCGATCGCGATTTGTGCTCGGGCCCCGCCCGCCTGTGCCAGGCATTCCGGATCGATCGGTCGCTGAACGGGGCGGACCTGCTGCATCCGGGGCCGCTCGTGCTCGAACCCGCTCGAGAGAGGGTGCTACCCGATCGGATCGTGAACACGACGCGGATTGGGATCGACTCGGCCGGCCCGGAATGGGCGGGGAAACGCTGGAGGTGGTACGACAGCGGGAGCGCGCACACCAGCCGTCGCTGATCCGCTTGCGGCAACGACGGCGGTATCGGAAGGTCCGATTTGTGAGAAATTCCGATGAGCGAGGCGGAGTTCCTACGATTATTCGGAAACGGGGGCGCGTCTAGCGGCGTATACCTCGTGTGAGCGGCCGCGGAAGCGGCGATGTGTGAGGAGCAGATCGTGGCGGACTTCGACATTCCGTCCATCATGGAGCGGGCCGGGGGGTTCAGCCCCCACGCGTTTCAGTTCATCCGGGATGGGCTGAGCCACACCGTGTCGATGGTGCACGGCGAGGACGCGGACTCGGTCACGCTTGACGAAGAGGACGAGTCCCGCCATGTGGGCGGGCGCGATCTCTGCATCGGGCTCCGCGACTACGCGATCCGGCGGTACGGCCTGCTCGCCCGCACGGTGCTCAACCACTGGGGCGTCCACAGCACCCAAGACTTCGGCAAGATCGTCTTCGCGCTCGTCGACGCGGGGCTGCTCCGCAAGACGGACGAGGACACGATCGAGGATTTCGAGGGTGTGTTCGACTTCGAGGCCGATTTCGAGGGCTCGATCGAGGATTCGCTGGACGCCTCGAACTGATCCGCTCGCCCTCCTCTCTCAAATCGAACCGGGTGTCTTGAAGCCGCACGATGGGTGATGGTTCGGGTACGGTATCCGCATGGTGGACGAGCCCACGCAGCCCGAGCAGGCCCAGGAAACACCCGAGCGGCGATCTTCCGTGGGATGGCGCGATCTGCACCTGTGGCAGATCCAGCCCGTGCGGGATGTACTCGTCGGTCTGGCGATCGTCGGGCTGTTCCTGCTCGGTGATGCGACGAGCGTCGTGACGGTTCCGCTGCTGCTCGCGATTTTGCTCGCGTACCTCTTCGAGCCCGTGATCGCGTGGCTGGAGACGAAGACGAAGTTCAGCCGCCCCGCGGTGGTGGGGGGCCTCATCGGGGCGGTGGTGTTGGTGGTGGTGGTGCCCGCGGTGATCGGGATCGCGGTGGGCGTGACGCAGTTCGCGGGCTTGCTGGGCTCGACGGGCCAGCGGGTCGGGATGGTGTACGAATCGGTGCGCGCGCCCGACGACGAGCAACTCGCGCAGAAGCTCGCGGACGAGGCGGGGCCCGCGTGGAGTTGGATCCGCGACCGGCTGCTCGAGAGCGGGACGCAGGAAGAACTGCAACCGATCCTCAAGGCGGCGCGGGAGCGCCTGACGGAGGGCGCCTCGGAGATGCTGGGCTCGACCGCGAGCTTCGGGGCCGACGCGATCGGGGGCGTGCTCTCGGTGATCGGGGGCGTGTTCGGCTTCGCGTTCGGGGTGTTCCTGACCGGGTTCTTCTTCTTCTTCGTCTCCACGGGATGGGTGGGGGTGAAGGGGTTCGCGCGGAACCTGATTCCTGACAAGCACGAGGACAAGGTCATCGACCTCGCGGGCAAGTGCGACGAGGTGATCAGCGGTTTCGTGCGTGGGCGGCTGACGATCGCCTTCCTGCAGGGCGCGGTGTTCAGCGTCGCGTATTTCCTGATCGGTGTGCCCGCCGCGTTCATCGTCGGGCCGGCGGTTGCGATCCTCTCGATCGTGCCCTACCTCGCGCTGGTGGGCCTCCCTGTCTCAGTGGGCCTGCTGTGGCTCGAGGGGCACACGGGCGTGCGCGGGCAGTGGTGGTGGGTGCTCGGTGCGCCGGCGGTGGTCTATTTCGTGGGCCAAGCCCTCGATGACTATGTGTGGACACCCGTCATCCAGGGCAAGAGCACGAACATGGACACCCCGACCATCCTGTTCGCGACGCTCGCGGGCGGGGCGCTGTTCGGCGTGTTCGGGATGCTGATCGCGATCCCCATCGCGGCCTGCGTCAAGATCCTGATCGTGGAGATCGTCTGGCCCGCGTTCAAGGACTGGGCGGAGGGACGCAGCGAGGACCCGCTGCCGATCGAGCGGTCGGGCTCCTGATCGCGTGGGGGATCAGTCGTCGAGATAGGGCAGGAGTTCGGGTGGGATTCTCTTGAGCCCGCGGCGGGCGGCCTTCGCGACGGCGTAGCGGAGCGAATCCCGCATCCGCTCGTGGACCCGATCGGTGACATTCAGCCCTTCGGCTTCCATCGTGTCGATCGCGAATTTCCAGGCGTGGTATTCCTCGAGGCACCGGGGCTTGTAGGTCTTGAACCCGATCGCGTGATGCCCGATCTCGTGCAGGAAGATCGCGCACGACATGGGGCCCTTGGGCCTTGGGCTCTCGAGCAGGCGAGAGACGGTGCCGTCCTGGTAGGTGACTTGCCACGCGACGCCAGACATGGATGTGCGCCACTTGCGGACGCGGACGCCGTACCGCTTGAGCATCCTGCGTTCGAGTTCGAGGTAACGGACGGCCATCGACCCCGGCGCGGGGGCTGAGGATGAGCGGGGGCGTGCGCGCGGCGGCGGTTTCTGTTGCGCCGCCCTCGGTGTGCGTCCCTTCGCGGGTCTCGGGCGCAGCATGTCCCACAGCGTCTTGGGGAACGGGATGGTGCTGCGGCGTCTGGGCATGTCGGGACAGCGTATCAGTGGGGATCGTTGAACGCCGCTTTCGGGGGCCCGCTCAGGTCGCGGGGGGATCGGCGAGTTGCTCTCCGGGCTCGACGGTGCGCCCCCGCGCGAAGTCGGCCCAGGGCATGGGCTTCTTGCCCGGGGGCTGGACCTCAATTGCGCGGAGGGCGGTGCCCGGGGCGCAGGCGATGAGACCACGGACCGGATCGATGATGGTGCCCGGTGCAGCCGCGCCGTCGCGCTGCTCGGCATCGGCGCGGAGGAATTTCAGAGGCTCGCTTCTGAACGCGACGGTCACCCCGGGCCATGGGCTGTATCCGTTCACACGGCAGCGGCACAGGTCCGCGTCGTCGCGGAAGTCGATCCGCCCGTCGCTTTTCTTCATCTTCTTGGCGAGGGTGACCAGGCTCTCGTCCTGCGTCTCGGGCTCGAGCGTGCGCGCGGCGTGCCGGTCCAGCACATCGAGCACGAGCGCGGGCCCGTCCTGGGCGAGCAGGTCGTGCAGGTCGCCCGCGGTCTGCGTGGGCTCGACCGGGCGGCGGGACTGGCCCAGCACGAGGCCCGCGTCCATGCGGTCCGCGAGGGTGATCACGGAGTTGCCCGTCTCGCGGTCGCCCGCGAGGATCGCGGCGTTGATCGGCGCGGCGCCGCGCCAGCGCGGGAGCAGGGACGCGTGGAGGTTGACCGCGAACCGATCGGCGAGCAGCTCGGGGCTGAGCTTCTGCCCGAACGCGATGATGACCCACGCGAGATCCGCCCGGTCGGCGGCGTGCGCACGGATCGCGTCGCGGGTCTTGGGCTCGCTCGCACGCTCGGGCTTGAGGATCGGCACCTCCGGGAGGTTCGCCTCGGCCCAGGCGCCGATCGGGGTGGGCGTGAGGGCTTTGCCCCGCCCGGCTTTGCGGTCGGGCTGGGTCACGACCGCGGCGATGGTGTGCCGCTGGGCGAGCGCCTCGAGGGTGGGGAGGCCGAAGGCGCCGGAGCCGAAGTAGACGATGTGCACGCGGTGGCCCTCCTCGTCAGGATGCGTTCGCGGCCTGCTCGAGCTTGTCGAGCCTTGGCTTGGCGCGGAGGCGGTCGGGCTTGGTCATGCGGTCGAGGATGAGGACCCCGTCGAGGTGGTCGACCTCGTGCTGCCAGCAGCGGGCGAGGAGGCCCGTCGCGCGGCGGGTGACGCGCTGCCCGTTTCGGTCGGTGTAGGTCATCGAGATCGTGGGCGGGCGGGTGACATCCGCGAAGATGCCCGGGAGGCTGAGGCAGCCTTCCTCCATCGTCTCGGGGCGTCCCGCGGGCTTGCCGATCACGGGGTCGATGTAGATCTCGGGCCCGCTGGTCGTGGTGTCGGGTTCCCCGGGTTTGGCGGGGGTGTTCCGAGCGTCGTCGTCGGACACATCCGCGACGAAGAGGCGCCAGGGCAGGCCCACCTGGGGGGCCGCGAGCCCGATCCCGGGCGCCGCGAGCATGAGCTCGATCATGCGATCGGCGACGGCGACCACGGCTGGCGAGGCCTGGACGGGCTTCGCCTTGCCCCGCAGGACTTCGGCGGGGTAGTGGACGATGCGCAGGGATGCGGGGTCGATTTGATCGGGCGAGGCGGGATCCGGGACGGCGGGGGGCTGGTCGGTCATCGGGAGATGGTAGAGCCCGCGGGGCGGGTGTTCGCGCTAAACTGCAAGACCCGGTTCTGGTCGGGGGGCGGGTTCTGTCCGTTGTCGCGGTGGGGGGCGCGGGCGGGCTGGTGTTCTGCATGCGGGGCGTGGACGCCTCTGGGAGTGTTGGGCTTGGCGCTATTCGGCAAGAAAAAGGGCGACGACGCCAACGGGAACGGAGACGGCGCATCCAGCGGCGGGAACGGCGCGTTCAGCCCCGAGAAGGCGCGGGTGTTCTTCGACAGGGCGAAGACGACGCACGACACGCTGAACTATCCCTATGCCGCGCAGCTGTGGCTCAACGGCCTGGCGCAGGACCCCTCGAGCGTGGAGGGCTTCCAGGGTTTCTTCAACTCGATCCAGGCGTACGCGGAAGAGGCGGGCAAGAAGGCGAATAGCAAGGAGATCGCCAAGGGATTGAGCGGGCAGGGGCAGGTGCTCAAGTACCAGCAGGCGTTGCTGAACTGGGGCCTCAAGCCCACCAGCGGGCAGGCGACGCTGAAGGCGGCGGAGGCGTCCGCGGGGCTCGGGCTCACGGAGATCACGACGATCCTGGGGCAGCGGGCGATGCAGTTTGCGCGACAGGAAGAAAAGCCCAAGAAGGATGTCTGGGTCAAGCTGCTCGATATCTTCGACCAGGCGGACGCCTTCGACCTCGCGGTGGAGGCGGGCCAGACCGCGATGAACCTGGACCCCTCGGACGGGAACCTCGCGGCGCGGGTGAAGGAGATGCTCGCGGCCGCGGCGATCAAGCGGGGCAAGTTCGAGGAGACCAAGGGTGAGCAGGGCGGGTTCCGCAAGAGCATCCGCGACGCGGACAAGCAGGCGCAGCTCGAGGCGGAGGACGCGATCGTCAAAACCGACGATGTGAAGGACCGCCTGGTCATCGCGAAGAAGAAGGAGTACGAGGAGCGGCCCGAGGATCAGCCCACGATCGAGGCGTACGGGCGCGCGCTGCTGGACCGGGGCAAGCCCCAGGACGAGCTCAAGGCGATGCTCCTGTACAAGAAGGCGTACGAGGACACGGGGCAGTTCCGGTTCCGCCAGCGGCAGGGCGAGGTGCAATTGCGGATCGATCGGCGGATGATCCGTTCGCTGAAGACGAAGCTCGCGGCGAAGCCCGACGATGAATCGCTGAAAGCGAAGCTCGCGGAAGCGGAGGCGACGCTGCTCGACAAGCAGATCGAGGAGCTGCGCCTGCAGGTCGAGAACTATCCAACCAACATGGGGGCGAAGTTCGAGCTGGGCAAGATGCTCCACGAGAAGGGCGAGCACCAGGAGGCGATCGGGCTCTTCCAGAAGGCGGAGGAGGATCCCCAGCACCGCAAGGCGGTCCTGCGCTTCAAGGCGGAGGCGTTCAACGCGATCGGCTGGACGGACGAGGCGATCGACACCTATCGGGCGGCGCTCGAGGGTGTGCAGGACGAGGGCAGCGCGATCGCGATGGAACTCCGGTACGGATTGCTCGTCGCGCTTCAGGACAAGGCGGACAAGGACAAGGACATCTCCGCCGCGGAGGAGGCGGACCGCATCGCCTCGCAGATCGCGATGAAGCGGTTCGACTACCGGGACATCGTCGAGCGCCGGCAGGGCATCAAGGACCTGATCAAGGAACTGCGGGCCTGAGGCCCCTCGCGACGCGATGCCCACGACAACCGCGATCATCCCGGCCCGGATGGGCTCGACCCGGTTTCCGGGCAAGGCGCTCGCCGACGAGACGGGCACGCCCATGGTCGTGCATGTGTGCGAGCGGGCGGCGATGGCGGACGCGGTCGACCGTGTCGTGGTCGCGACGGACGCCGACGAGATCGCGCGGGCGGTCTCCGATCACGGGTACGACGCGGTGCTGACAGGCAAGCACCCGAACGGCACGAGCCGTCTCGCGGAGGCGGGGATGATCCTCGAACTCGGCGAGGCGGACGAGATCGTCAATGTGCAGGGCGACGAGCCCGAGATCGAGCCCGACCTGATCGACGCGGCCCTCGCGGCGCTTCGGACCGGGGTCAGTGTCGGGACGGTTGCGGTTCCGTTCGGGGAAGGCGAGGACCCCGCGGACCCGAACATCGTGAAGGCGATGGTGGGCCGGCTGGGGAAGAAGCGGATCGGGCCCGGGCTGTATTTTTCGCGCGGGCTGGTGCCCTACGAGCGGGACACGGGCGCGGGTCTGACGCGTCTGAAGCATGTCGGGCTGTATGCCTACAGCTTCGGGAGCCTGCTCGGGTATTTGGATCTCGAACCGACCCCGCTGGAGCGGGCGGAGTGCCTCGAGCAGCTCCGCTGGCTCGAGCACGGGCTGCGGATCGCGGTCGCGGTGCGCGACGGGTCGCCGGCGGGGATCGACACCCCCGAGGAATATGCGGCTTTTGTGGAAAGGTGGCGGTCCGCTCGCGGATGAGCGTGCACTTCGGCGCGCAGATTTGATACGATCGGACATGCCCCACTCGCAAACCGAGCCGCGATCGACACACGCGCACCCGCCCGGCCGAGGCGGCGCGGCGCCCACGCCCCGTTCGAGCGCCCGGGGGTCGGATCACCCGACCCCGAGCGACGAGACCGGCGCCGGGGGGCTGCTGGAACGCGCGGGGCACAGCCGATCGACGATGACGGAGTTCTACAGCCCGATGCCCGACGGGTACCGCCCCGGGTTCCACAAGTATGTGTTCGTCGTGGGCACGGTGATGAGCGGGCTGGGCAAGGGTATCTTCGCCTCAAGCCTCGCGAAGATGCTCAAGGACAAGGGGCTGTCGGTCGCGCCGATCAAGATGGAGGGCTACCTCAATCTCGACTCGGGCACGCTGAACCCCTACCGGCACGGCGAGGTGTTCGTCCTCGATGACGGGACCGAGTGCGATATGGACCTGGGCACCTACGAGCGGATGCTCGACCAGGACCTGACGCGTCGGAATTTCGTGACCAGCGGGCAGATCTATCACGAGATCCTCGACCGGGAGCGGCAGGGCGTCTACCTCGGGCGCGATGTGCAGATGATCCCGCATGTGACGGGTGAGGTGAAGCGGAAGCTGCGCGAGCTGGCGCTGCGCGGCGACGGGACGAACCCCGCCGACGTCGTGTTCGTCGAGGTGGGCGGCACCGTCGGCGACTATGAGAACGGGTTCTACATCGAGGCGCTGCGGGAGCTGGCGTTCGAGGAGGGGCCCGAGTCGTGCTGCTTCGTGGCGCTGACTTATGTCATCGAGCCCCAGACGCTGGGCGAGCAGAAGAGCAAGGCGGCGCAGCTGGGCATCAAGCGGCTCATGGAAGCGGGCGTGCAGCCCCAGCTCATCGCCTGCCGCGCGGGGCGCCCGGTGGATGACAAGGTGCTCGAGAAGATCGCGATGTTCAGCAATGTGCCGATGCGGCGCGTCTTCAGCATGCACGACCGGGAGAGCATCTACACGATCCCCGATGACATGCGGGTGCAGGGGCTCGACCGGGAGATCCTCAGCATCATCGGGCTGCACGACCGCGTCGACGCGGTGCACGAGGACAAGGCGAGGCAGGTCTGGAGCGGATTTGTCGGGAAGCTGACCGCGAAGCGTGAACGCTCGATCGAGATCGGGATCACGGGCAAGTACGCAGAGCTGCGCGACGCGTACGCGTCGATCGACAAGTCGCTCGAGCACTGCGGGGCGCACCTGGGCGTGAAGATCCACCAGCGCTGGATCGACACCACCGATATGACCGACGCGAATGTCGCCGATCGGCTCGCGGGGCTCGACGGGGTGATCGTCCCGGGCGGGTTCGGCTCGCGCGGCGTCGAGGGCAAGATCGCCTGCGTCCGGCACTGCCGGGAGACCCGCCTGCCCTACCTGGGCATCTGCCTGGGGTTCCAGGTCGCGGTGATCGAGTTTGCGCGCAATGTGCTGGGCATCGCGGACGCGACGAGCACGGAATTCGACCCCGATTCCGCGTCAGCGGTGATCAGCGAATTGCCCGAGCAGAAGAAGATCGAGGGCCTGGGCGGCACGATGCGACTGGGCGCCCAGGATGTCAAGGTCACCGCGGGTTCGCTCGCCTCGTTCCTGCACGGCGGGAAGACCAGCATCCACGAACGCTTCCGGCATCGTTACGAGGTCGAACCCGCGTGGATCGAGCGGCTCGAAGCCGCGGGCATGGTCTTCAGCGGGCGCCACCCCGATGTCCCGATCATGCAGATCCTCGAGTTGCCCCAGATCGCGGACGCGGGACCGGATGGGGACCGTCCCGAGATCAGCCATCCGTATTTCGTCGGGGCGCAGTTCCATCCGGAGTTGACGAGCCGCCCGCTGGACCCGCAGCCGCTGTTCATGGGCCTGGTCGCCGCGGCGATCCGCGAGAAGCACGGAGGCGACGACGCGGCGTGGGCGTCGATCAGCAAAGACCCCGCGATGCAGCGGTGGTGTCGCGGGCTGCGATCGAACCAGACCGTGTGACGGTTTCTTTCGTACCGACCGGTCCGCAATGCGGTGGGCGGCGGCGCGCGCAGTCCGCGATCCGGTACCATGTCGCGAAAAGGCCCGGGCAAGCCGCGTGGCGTTGATCCTCGCACCGCGGTGTCCGGCATCCCTCCAACGAGGATGTGATCGATGAAGAACCTGCTGCTGTGTGTGTCGCTGCTCGCTGCTCTCTGTGCGCCCGGGGCGTTGGGCGCGGACGGCGTGGACTGGCTCGGATCCCTGGAATGGCGCGGGATCGGGCCTGCCCGGGGCGGGCGGGTGCAGAGCGTCACAGGTGTCGTGGGCGAGCCCGATACCTACTACATGGGCGCCACGGGTGGCGGGGTCTGGAAGACCACCGACGGGGGGGAGCGCTGGACCAACATCTCCGACGGTTTCTTCAAAACCGGCAGCGTCGGCGCGATCGCGGTCGCGCCGTCGGACTCCAATGTCGTCTATGTCGGCATGGGCGAGGCGGATGTGCGGGGCAACTTCAGCCACGGCGATGGGGTCTACCGGTCGCTGGACGCGGGGAAGACCTGGGAGCACATGGGCCTTGACGACACGCGACAGATCGGGCACATCGTGGTCCATCCCGCGGACCCGATGACGGTGTTCGTCGCGGCGCTCGGGCATGTCTTCGGGCCCAACGCGGAGCGGGGCGTGTTCCGATCCACCGACGGCGGGGAGACCTGGGACAAGATTCTCTATGTGAACGACCGGACGGGCGCGTTCCACATCGCGATGGACCCGTTCAACCCGCGGGTGATGTTCGCGAGTTTCTGGCGTGTGAGCCGCTCCCCCTGGGGGCTCGAGAGCGGGGGCGAGGGCAGCGGGCTGTACCGCTCGACGGACGGGGGTGAGACCTGGGAACTGCTCTCGGGTGAGGACGGCGAAGCGAGCGGGCTGCCGGGCGGGACGCTGGGCAAGATCGGTGTCTCCGTCTCCGGCGCGCAGCGCGATCTGGTCTACGCGATCGTGGAGGCGGATAACGGGGGCGTGTTCCGATCCACCGACGGCGGGGACTCGTGGCGCAAGGTAAACAGCGATCGCTCGCTCCGCCAGCGCGCGTGGTACTACACGCACATCATCGCGGACCCCGTGGACGCGGACACGGTGTATGTGATGAATGTGGGCTTCCACAAGTCGATCGACGGCGGTCGGAGTTTCAGCCGGGTGCGTGTGCCCCACTCGGACAACCACGACCTGTGGATCGACCCGCTGGACAACGAGCGGATGATCAACAGCAACGACGGCGGCGCGAACATCTCGTATGACGGCGGCCGCTCGTGGAGCACGCAGACGAACCAGCCCACGGCGCAGTTTTATCATGTGACCGTCGACAACAGCCACCCGTACCGCGTGTACGGCGCCCAGCAGGACAACTCGACCGCGAGCGTGTCGAGCCGGGGATGGCAGTTCGGCAACTGGGAGCGGGATCTCTACAGCGTTGGTGGCTGCGAGTGCGGCTATATCGCGGTGCACCCGGAGAACCCCGACATCGTCTACGCGGGCTGCTACGGGGGTTTCCTGTCGATCTATGACCACGACCTGGGCGAGAGCCGGAATATCTCGGTGTGGCCCGAGAACCCGATGGGCAGCGGTGCGGATGTGCTGGAGCACCGCTTCCAGTGGACCTTCCCGATCGTGATCTCTCCCCACGATCCCGAGACGGTGTATGTGGGCGGGGAAGGGGTCTTCCGCTCGACCAACCGGGGCGCCTCGTGGGAGGCAATCTCGGGCGACCTGACCACGAACGACAAGAGCAAGCAGAAGTCCTCGGGCGGGCCTATCACCAAAGACAACACCTCGGTGGAATACTACTGCACGGTCTTCACGATCGCGGAGTCGCCCGTCGAGCAGGGCGTGATCTGGGCGGGCTCGGACGACGGGCTGATCCATGTCAGCAGCGACAACGGCGAGACCTGGCAGGATGTGACGCCCGAGGGGATGGGCGATTGGCCCATGATCAGCCTGATCGAGGCCTCGCACCATGACGCGGACACCGCCTACGCCGCGGTGAACCGGTACAAGATGGACGACTTCGCGCCCTATATCTACCGCACACGCGACCGGGGCAAGACCTGGGAACTCATCGTCGAGGGCATCGCGGGTGACGCGTTCGTGCGCGCGGTCCGCGAGGACCCGGAAGTGCCCGGTCTGCTGTACGCCGGAACGGAGACGGGCGTGTACTACTCGCAGGACGCGGGCGGGTCGTGGAAGAGCCTCCAACTCGAACTGCCGGTGGTGCCGGTGACGGACCTCGCGGTGAAGGACGACGACCTGGTGATCAGCACGCAGGGGCGGTCGTTCTGGATCCTCGACGATCTGGCGGTGCTGCGCCAGACGAAGAAGGCGCCCAAGGCGGACGAGGTCGCGCTGTTCGAGCCCGCGCCGTCCTATCGCGAGCGGTGGGATTCGACGCGCGTGCACTTCTACCTGCCCGAGACGCTGGCGGAATCGCTGGACGACGCTCCGGTCATGCGTTTCAAGGACGCGGAGGGCGAGGTGATCCGCGCCTTCGCGGTCGAGACCAAGGACCTCAAGGCGAAGAACAAGAAGGGCATGGGCACGATCAACGCGGAGCCCGGGATGAACCTGTTCAATTGGAATTACCGCTACGAGCGCCCGGAGCGCGTCCCAGGCGCCGTCGCCTGGCCCAGCCATCCCCCCGGGCCGCGCGTGGTGCCCGGCACCTACACCGTAGAACTGCAGGCGGGCGAGACGGTGCGGACGGCGACGATCGACCTGCTGCCCGACCCGCGGTACGACACGACGGGCGAGGAGTACGACGAGCAGTTCGAGCTCCTCTGGGCAATCCACGAGAGCCTGGACAGCGCGCACGAGGCGGTGAACACGATTCGCGATGTGCGGTCGCAGGTGCAGGGCGCGATGAAGCGGGCGAAGGCCGCGGGGATGGACGCGGACCTCAAGGACATGAGCAAGGCGCTGCTCGATGCGTTCAAGGAGATCGAGGAGACGATCATCCAGACGAAGAGCAAGAGTTCGCAGGACCCGCTGAACTACCCGATCAAGCTCAACGACAAGATCGGGGCGCTCGCGTACACCGTGGACGGGGACCACCCGCCCACGGCCCAGTCGCGCGAGGTCTTCGAGTATCTCGACACGCGCCTGCGCGAGCAGCTGGCCCGCCTCGAGACGGTGCTCGCCGAGGATGTGAAGGCGTTCAACGACAAGGTGCTCGACCTCCGCGTTCCCGCGATTGTGCTTGAGGACGACGAGGAGGCGCAGGCGGACGAGCCCGAGGGCGAGGACGAAGAGGGCATGGAAGCGGGGCCCTGGGGCGGAGAGGGCGTGTAGAGGTGCGACGACCGGATCGGCGGTGCGTCCCGATTCCGCATTCCGAAAGAGCCCCGAGCGTGAGCGACGGGCCGATCTGAGGCAGGGCTCGAATACCACGCTCGCGTGACCCGTCGCTGACGCTCCGGGCTCTTTTGAGGGCGCGATGCGGCGCGGGCTGCGGGGCGTCCTAAACTCTGGCTATGCCGACTGCTATGACCGATTCACCGACCGTCAACCGCGTGTCCGCCGACGCGCGGGCGGCCGCCTTCACGACGCGGTCGATCAAGACGACCGCCAAGGACGCGGGGCTCCGCCTCGCCCTCTCGATGGTCGACCTGACCACGCTGGAGGGCAAGGACAGCCCCGAGAAGGTGCGGTCGCTGTGCGCCAAGGCCCGCCGACCCATGCCCGACGACGAGCGGGTGCTGGGCGAGCGGCTGCCGAGCGTCGCGGCGGTGTGCGTGTATCCGTCGATGGTGCCGGCAGCGGCCGAGGCGCTCGATGGCAGCGGCATCAAGGTCGCGTCGGTCGCGACGGGGTTCCCGAGCGGGCAGTACCCGCTCGATGTGCGATTGCGTGATACCGAGAAGGCGATCGCCGACGGGGCGGATGAGATCGACATGGTCATCAACCGTGGGGCGTTCCTCTCGGGTCGTTACGGCGTGGTGGCCGAGGAGATCGCCGAGGTGACGGCTGTGTGCGCACAAGGCGGGCCGGGCGGGCGCGGCGTGCATCTCAAAGTCATCCTCGAGACGGGCGAGCTCGAGACCTACGACAATGTGCGCCGGGCGAGCGATCTCGCGATCGCGAATATCCGGGACGGCGACTTTATCAAAACGAGCACCGGCAAGGTGAGCCCGGCCGCGACGATGGGCGTGACGCTCGTGATGCTCGAAGCGATCCGCGATGCGTGGCTGAAGGACGGCAAGAAGATCGGGATGAAGCCCGCCGGCGGCATCCGGACCGCGAAGCAGAGCCTGCATTACCTCGCGATGGTGAAGGAAACGCTGGGCGACGCGTGGCTGAGCCCCGACTGGTTCCGCTTCGGCGCGAGCAGCCTTGCGGACGATGTGCTGCGGCAGATCGTGCGGCGGAAGACGGGGCGGTACACGGCTGGGTATGACTTCGGGGTGGCGTGATGGATCGAGTTCTGACGAGCCGCGACCGACAGGGAGCGGTCTGGCACAGGATGGGAAACCGCTCCCTCACGGTCGCGGCTCTTTCGGAAGTGATATCGGGAGTTCATCGATGACGACATTTCAGGAGCAGAATGCAACCGATATCGCGGGTTCGCAGACCTCCGCCGCCGGCCCGGGACGATCACCCGCGCTCGAGTTCGCGAGCGCGTGGGATTACGCCCCTGCGCCCGAATCGACCAAGGTCGAGATCGCGGACACCTACGGCCACTTCATTGGCGGAAAATTCGTCGACGCGGCCAAGGGCGGCACGCTCGACACGCTCAACCCCGCGAACGAAACGAAACTCTCCACCTTCGCCCGCGGCACGGCCGAGGACATCGACGCCGCCGTCAAGGCCGCGCGGGACGCCCAGCCGAAATGGGCGGCGCTGCCCGCCAAGGAGCGGGGCAAGTACCTCTACCGCATCGCCCGCCGGCTGCAGGAGCGGGCCCGCGAGTTCGCGATCCTCGAGACGATGGACAACGGCAAGCCCATCAAGGAAAGCCGGGATGTGGACATCCCGCTCGTCGCGGCTCACTTCTTCTACCACGCCGGGTGGTGCGACAAACTCAAGTACGCGTTCGGCGGCGCGGAACCGAAGCCCGTCGGTGTCTGCGGGCAGGTGATCCCGTGGAACTTCCCCCTGCTCATGGCGGCGTGGAAGCTCGCCCCCGCCCTCGCGTGCGGGAACACCTGCGTGCTCAAGCCCGCGGAGACGACGCCGCTCACGGCGTTGCGACTCGCCGAGGTCTTCGACGAGATCGGGCTCCCGCCGGGTGTCGTCAACATCATCACCGGCGACGGCGAGGCCGGGTCGGCGCTCGTCGAGCACCCGGGCGTGGACAAGGTCGCGTTCACGGGGTCGACCGAGGTCGGCAAGAAGATCGCGAGGGCCGTCGCGGGGACAGGCAAGAAGCTGACGCTCGAACTGGGCGGCAAGAGCCCCAACATCATCTTCGACGACGCGTCGATCGACCAGGCGGTCGAGGGCATCGTCAGCGGGATCTACTTCAACCAGGGGCATGTGTGCTGCGCCGGCAGTCGGCTGTTCGTGCAGGAGGGTGTCGCTGACGAGGTCGTCGCGAAGCTCAAGATCCGGCTCGAATCACTGAGAGTCGGCGACCCGCTTGATAAGAACACCGATGTCGGGGCGATCAACAGCAGGCCGCAGTTGGAGACGATCGCCAAGTACTTCGACATCGCGCGCGATGAGGGGCTGGGCGTCTACGAGTCCTCGTGCGAGTTGCCCAGCAGCGGCTTCTGGTGCAAGCCCAGCTTCTTCACCGGCGTGCAGGCGAGCCACACCGTCGCGCGGGAAGAGATCTTCGGGCCCGTCCTCGCGATCCAGACCTTCCGCACCCCCGAGGAGGTGATCACGCGGGCGAACAACTCGCCGTACGGCCTGGCCGCGGGCGTGTGGACCGACAAGGGCAGCAAGATCTTCGAGATCGCGGGGCAGTTGAAGGCCGGGATCGTGTGGCTGAACACCTACAACCGGTTTGATCCTGCGTCGCCGTTCGGCGGGTACAAGGAATCGGGCTTCGGGCGTGAGGGCGGGATGCAGGGGCTGCGGGGGTATGTGAGGCTTGGGTAACTATGGAGCGAGTCAGCTCGAACAGATTAGTGCTGTCGCGCGGCATGCTTCGTTGGCTGTTGTTTGTTGGCTGGGTCTGCCTTTTGCCTGCTTTGGTGGCTCTTGTCGTGCTGCATCTGATCTGGTCGACGACCAGTCTCGCCGCGTTCCTTGTCATGATGTTTGGAGCGATGGGTGGTATGTTTCATGATAAGTTGGAGGAGCGGGGCATCTGGATGCTCGCGTCGGTCTTTGCTGTCATGTTGCTCCCTGTGTACGTGTTGCTCGCGTGGCACGCACCATGGCGTGGCGGTGTCCTCGTCGTTCTTGACGCGATCGTTGCGGTTGCTGTGCTTGGATTGACCGTTCGTGTTCTCAGCAGTGTGATTGTTCATAGCCGGATAAGGGATCGGAGCCTCACATGACCGACCGTCTCACAATCCTGAAAACCTACAAGCTCTTCATCGGCGGCAAGTTTCCCCGCACCGAGAGCGGGCGGTCGATCAAGGTCGCCGATGCGTTGGGCGCCGTCGTCGCGCACACCTGCCGGTCGAGCCGGAAGGATCTGCGGAACGCCGTCGAGGCCGCCGAGAAGGCGCAGCCGGGCTGGGCGTCGGCCAACGCCTACCTGCGCGGCCAGATCCTCTACCGCATGGCGGAGATGCTCGAGGGCAAGCGCGACGAACTCGCGACCGCGATCTCGATCACCGGAAAGGTCAGCAAAGACACGGCCGGCGCCGAGGTCGACGCGTCGGTCGATCGGCTCGTCGCCTTCGCGGGCTGGGCGGACAAGTACCCCCAGATCCTCGGGTGCCACAACCCGGTGACCGGGCCGTACTACAACTTCAGCGTCCCCGAGCCGACGGGGGTGGTGGGGGTGATCTGCCCCGATGAGCCGAGCCTGCTGGGGCTGGTCAGCCTCGTCGCTCCGGTCATCTGCTCGGGCAACGCGGCCGTCCTGCTCGCGAGCGAGACCAACCCGATCCCGGCGTGCGTGTTGGGCGAGGTCCTCGCGACCAGCGACCTCCCCGGGGGCGTGGTCAACATCCTGACCGGCCTGCGGGACGAGCTGGTCGAGCAGTTCGCGACCCACCGGGCGATCGACGGTGTCCTCGCGGCCGGTGTCTCCGACGAGCACCGGAAGGCCCTGGAAGCCGGGGCGGCGGAGAACATGAAGCGGGTCCGGGTGCTCGACCTCGGGCCGGATCCTGCGGCCGGGTTCGCGGATGACGCCGTGATGGAGAGCCCCTGGACGATCGAGCCGTTCGTGGAGACGAAGACGATCTGGCACCCGGTGTCGTCTTAGGC
>DLBY01000150.1:0-126 GCA_002480345.1 Phycisphaerales bacterium UBA7812
GCGACTTCCGCCTCACCGATGTCTTCGGCCGCGTCGTCCACGAGATCCTCACCTGACCCGAACCCCGCGGACCCCCGGATGCCGACCACCGACGCGATCCTGCAACTCCTCGGGCGGACCCACCCC
>DLBY01000150.1:447-654 GCA_002480345.1 Phycisphaerales bacterium UBA7812
CCCCATGGTGCTGCACCTGCCGATCGGCCTGCTCGCGGGCCTGGTCGCCCTCGAACTCTGGAACAGAGGACAGAACCGAGGAAAGAACAATGAAGGTCAAGCAAGCACGCGCCCCGCGATCACCCTCGTGCTCTGGCTCACCGTCTTCGCCTCGCTCGCCGCAGCCGCGAGCGGGCTCGTCCTTGCCGAAGAGGGGACCCACACCGG
>DLBY01000150.1:976-2654 GCA_002480345.1 Phycisphaerales bacterium UBA7812
ACCGGGGTCGCGATCCACCGCACGCTCGCCCTCGTCTTCACCGGAGCGCTGTGCGTCGCCGGGTGCTGCCACGCCTTCGGATTCCGCACCGCCTATCGCCGCCTGCTCGTGATCGGTCTCCTCGTGCTCCTTCCCGCCGGGCACTTCGGCGCGTCCCTCACGCACGGCGAGCGATTCCTGTACGCCCCGCTGCTCGCATCGGATCTCGGGCCCGCCGAACCGATCGCCGCCCCTCGCGGCGGACCGATCACCTTCGGAACCCACATCGCCCCGGTTCTCGACGCCCGGTGCGCATCCTGCCACGGGACCGACGCCCGCAAGGGCGGGCTCCGCCTCGACTCGTTCGACGCGATCGAACGCGGCGGGACCTCGGGAGCGGTCCTCGTCGCGGGCGAACCCGAGCAAAGCCCGCTGCTCGCCCGGATGCGCCTCCCGCTCGAGCACGACGAGCACATGCCGCCCGCTACCAAGCCGCAGCCGCGGCAGCGAGAGATCGCGTTGATCGAGGCGTGGATCCGTGCCGGGGCGCCCGCTGAAGGAGCATTCGAGTCCGAGCCGCTCGCGCCGGGTGCGGACATCGCCCATGAACCGGGCCCCACGCTGGAGGCAACCAAGCCGAACACCGAGAGTCTCCCGACCGCCCCGCCCGCGGAGCCCTCGGATCGCGGGCGCCTCGCCGATGCCTTCGTCCATGTCTCCCCCGTCGCGCCGGGAGCCCCCAACCTCTGGGTCGATCTCGCCCCCATCGCGGCGACCGTCGACGACGACCGGTTCGCGGAACTGGTCACGCCGATCGTTCCGAGCCTGGGCGAACTCCACGCGGCCCGGACCCCGATCGGTGACCGCTCGATCTCGGCGCTCTCCCGCGCCGAGGCACTCACAACGCTCGATCTCTCATGGACCAAGATCGCACCGGGGGGACTCGCCCCCCTCGAGACGCTGCCCAACCTCCGCGAACTCCGGATCGTCGGAACCGACCTGGGCGATGAATCGATCGAATCGCTCGCCAGCATGCGCGCGCTCGAACGCGTCTATCTCTGGCGCACCCGTCTCACGGAGGACGGCCTCGAATCACTAAGGAACCAGCGCCCAGATCTGCGGATCAACACCGGTGCGCCGCCGACAGCGGCGATCGAGACGGAGGACGAACCCGCGTTCTCGAGCGATCGCCCGCTGCCCGGCGAGCCACAACACGACAGACCTCCGGCGGTCTCGCTCGCGCCGGTCAACCGTGACTGCCCCGTCTCCGGCGCACCGGCTGATCCGGCTCACGCGATCGTCTACGAAGGGCGCGTCATCGGGTTCTGCTGCCCGGTCTGCCTCAAGTCCTTCGTCGACGATCCGGGGTCGTTCGCCGCGTCACTCGACGCAGAATGAACCACAACCGAACCTCCTCACCCGCCGCTCCGCCGCAAGACGAGTGCCGTGAACACCGGTCTATCATCTTGGACCGGTCACTCTCGCACCATCACAACCCGGAGGAGCCATGAACACCCTCGCTTCCCGACGCCACGCCGCACGACTTGTCGCGGTCCTCACCTCCGCGACCGCGAGCCTCGTCCTCGCCGCGGGGTCCGTCGAACCAGCCGAATACGAACCAGCCGATGCCCAGAACGCCGCGCACGCGATGACCGGCATGATGACGAACCGCGACTGGTGGCCCAACCAGCTCAACCTC
>DLBY01000069.1:0-1567 GCA_002480345.1 Phycisphaerales bacterium UBA7812
ACGCCTGCACATCCGCGAGGTCGAGCACCGCGTACGGCGGGGCGAGATCCGACTCGTTGCAGGGCGTCGTGACCACATAGACGAGCCCCTCGGTGCTCGTGTTCGCGACCCAGCGCACCGCGCCCGCGTACGCCCGCCCGCCCGTCGCGGCGATGCTCGCGCCCACGGTGGTGTAGTCGTCGGGTGTCCCGGGTTCGATGTTCGACAAGCGCCAGAGCAGGTCTCCGGTGCCCGCATCGAAGGCGTAGATCGCGCCGTGGCCGACACCGGGGAGAATCTCGAACTCCGAACCGACATGAACCGTGCCGTCATCGACCGCGACCGCGAGCCCGAAGCGATCGGCGTCGCCCGGGGTGCCCCCCGGCGTCAGGCGGTGGCGGATCAGCCCGTCGTCGATGTTGAAGACATAGACCGAACCGTTCGGATCCCCGCCCGGAGTGTTCAGGAAGTCGCCCCGCGCGCCGACCGCGAGGGTGTTGCCCTTCGCGGCGACCGCGCCGCCGAGGTAATTGGCGAGCGGATCATTGCCCGCGCTGTAGAACGCGAGGTGGGCGCCCGTGCCCAGGTCGTACGCGTCGACACCTCCCGACTGGGGTATCGGACCGCCCGCGGTGAAGGCCGCGTAGAGCCTCCCGTCCTCGATCTCGACATCCGTGAAGAAGGCGGGGGTGCCGAACGAGTCGGTGTCGATGGTGAAATCGAGTGCGCCCGTCGCGATGTCGTAGACCCACACGCGGCGCAGCCCCTGGTTGAACGACACCGCGGCAACCTTCCCGTCGCCCACCGCGACCGCTTCACCAAAGTTGTCGTTGAGCGCCCCATCGGGCGTGATCTTGCGGATCTGGGCACCGGTCGTGGCATCGAACAGATAGACCGACCCCGAGTCGAACTCAGTGTTGTTGTCGAGGGGCGAGCCGACCGCCGCGATCCCGTCCGCGAGATCGACCGACAGCCCGAACCGGTCGAAGGCGCGGGCGTCGCCCGGGATGATCCGCTGCTGCGTCCCGGTCGCGAGGTCGATGAGGAAGGCGGCGCCCGTGCGCGCGCCCGAGGGCGAGACGAAGAACGGCGCGCCCGCGAGTAGACGGCCCTCGTCGGCCGCGAGGGCCTGGCCGAACGAGAAGTCTGTCCCGCCGCCCTCATTTGAGATGGTTTCGACAGACCACGGCGTGGCCGCGGCGATCGAACTCGCGACGAGCAGGACGGTCAGCGTTGCTGGGTGGTTCGAGTCGGTCAGCATCGATGTCTGCCCCTTCCGGTGTGCGGCTCTCGCGTTCTCCGTTCATGATCACCATACCCGGGGCGGGAGAATACCGACAGAACGATCCGCAGAAAGGGCGAAAAGGCCCGGTCGCTTCACGCGTCGGCATCGAATCCGAGGTCGAGGCTGACAGCGCGGTGCGTCAGCCCGCCCACGCTGATGCGATCGACCCCGGTCCGCGCGATGTCCGCGATGGTGTGCAGCGTCACGCCGCCCGAGGCCTCGAGCGCAAGCCCGGGGTTGCGCGCGTCGCGGCGCGAGACGGCCTCGGTGAGCATCGCGGGCGGCATGTTGTCCAGCAGCACG
>DLBY01000069.1:1868-3023 GCA_002480345.1 Phycisphaerales bacterium UBA7812
CATGTTGTCCAGCAGCACGATGTCAATGACGCCCTCGTCCAGTGTCAGCAGCGCGTCGAGTTGGTGCAGCGTGTCCACCTCGAACTCGATGAACGCTGGACGGAGGCCCGCGGTGGCGCCCGCGGCGCGGGATGCATCCGCGAGCGACCGCGCGTGGGCCGCGAGGCGGTCGGGTGTGACGCCCGCGATGTGGTTGTCCTTGAACATCACCGCGTCGTGCAGGCCCAGGCGGTGGCAGAAGCCGCCGCCGCATCGCACGGCGTACTTCTCGAGCACCCGAAGCCCGGGCGTGGTCTTGCGCGTGTCATAGAGACGCGACCGGGCCGGTTCCGCGGAGGCTTCTGATCGCATCGCGTCGAGGAAGACCGCGGTGCGGGTCGCGATGCCGCATAGCCGGCTCACGAGATTCAGCAGGGTGCGTTCGACGCGGACCAGATCGGGCATCGCGCCCTCGAAGGTCGCGAGGGTCGTGCCCTTCTCGAACCACGCGCCGTCTGCGAGCGTCGCCTCGCTCTCGACCTCCGCCCCGAACACCTCGAGCAGCAGGGGGAGCGAAGCGAGGCCCGCGCACACGCCCGCCTCCCGCGCCACGAGCCGGACGGACGCCCGCGCTTCATCGCCCGGCAGCGCGGCGCCGGTCAGGTCGATCCTCGATGGTCCGAGGTCCTCGTCCCGCGCGAGCTCCAGCAGGCGGCGGATGAGCCCCGTTTGTTCGAATCGCTGATACAGCGCGGGCAGGGGCAGATCGTTCCAGGGTTCGACGAATGCTGCGGGCATCGGCGGATGCTAGTGGGGGCGCACGCTCCGGGAGCGGGCCGGCTCCTATAGTGTGTGCTAGCTTTGATGGATTTCACCCGTGGAGGGCACGCGCATGGGTCTGCTGGATGGCAAGAAGGGTCTGGTCGTCGGGGTCGCGAACGAGCGCTCGTATGCGTGGTACATCGCGAAGGCGTTGACCGACGCGGGCGCCGAGTGCGCGTACACCCATCTGCCCGGCGAGAAGAACGAGCGGCGCACGAAGCGCGCCATCGCCTCGATCGTCGGCAAGGGCAACGAGGACAACGCCTGGCTCCGCCCCCTCGACGCGTCGAGCGACGCGGAACTCGACGGGGTGTTCGCCGACTACGAGAAGTCGTTCGACCGGATGGACTTCCT
>DLBY01000069.1:3318-3583 GCA_002480345.1 Phycisphaerales bacterium UBA7812
GTCGTTCGACCGGATGGACTTCCTCGTGCACTCGATCGCGTTCGCGGACCGGGAATGGCTCGCGGCGGGCAAGTTCACCGAAACCCCGCGCGACGCGTACCTGGGCGCGGTCGACATCAGCGCCTACACGCTCGCGGCGATGGCGCACCGCGCGCGCCCGATCATGGCGAAAACCAGCGGGGAGAGCGGGGGCTCGATCCTGTGCATGTCGTACTACGGCGGGGACAAGGTCGTGCCGGGTTACAATGTCATGGGCGTCGCGAAA
>DLBY01000031.1:0-949 GCA_002480345.1 Phycisphaerales bacterium UBA7812
AGATGCTGAGCCAGATCGCGATCGACGATCCGAAGCTGTTCGATCAGCTCGTCGAGATCGCGACGGAGGCGAGCAACGCGACGCCCCGCAGCAGGACGACCGCGGTGACCGCCTGATCACGGGGTGGTGATTCCGATTGACTCTCTGACGGCCCGCGTGCGACGCGGGCCGTTTTTCATTCCCGGGGCTACGCTGCGAGCATGAACGGCTGGTGGGTCTCGGATTACTGGAACAGCCCCTCGTTCGGGCCCGCCTTCGTGGTGGGCTGGGCGGTGTGGGTGATCGGGTCGATCGTGCTGCACGAGCTCTCCCACGGCTGGGCGGCGTTGCGGCTGGGCGACACGACGCCCCGTGATCTGGGGCACATGACCTGGAATCCGCTGGTTCACATGGGGCCCTGGAGCCTGGTCGCGTTCGCGGTGGTGGGGATCGCGTGGGGGATGATGCCGGTGGATCCGAGCCGCCTGCGCGGGCGGCACGGCGACGCGGTCGTCGCGGCGGCGGGGCCCGCGATGAACATCGCGCTGGGTGTCGTCTCCGCGATCGGGCTCGTGGTCTGGATGGTGATCGGTGCGGGGGTAGGGGAGCCCCTGCGGACGAACCTCGCGATGTTCTTCCGTCTCGGGGTGATTCTGAACATCGTGCTCGCGGTGTTCAACCTGCTTCCGGTGTTCCCGCTGGACGGCGGGCGGATCGCGGCGTCGTTCTCGCCTGCCTACGCGCGGTTCGCGTACGGCGAGAACGGTCAGTGGCTGATGCTGGGCGGGTTCATCCTCTTTTTCATGTTCGGGCTGGACTATGTCTGGTTGCTCGCGGTGCTCGCGGCGGACGGCGTGGAACTCATCGGCGCCGCGGTCGCGCCGTGAGGCTGAGCCCGAATGCGGGCAGAGATCAGATCGCGCCGCAGAGTCGGTAGAGCACGCGGGCGCCGATCGACGCGTCGATCGGC
>DLBY01000031.1:1250-9303 GCA_002480345.1 Phycisphaerales bacterium UBA7812
CGCCGATCGACGCGTCGATCGGCGCAGCGCCCGGGACCTTCGAGGGGCACACCTCGACGAGGTCGAACGCGACCACTGTGCGTTCGGATTCCTTGATCATGCGGAGCAGGAGCGAGAGCTCGTCCCACGAGAGACCTCCCGGGACGGGGGTTCCGGTGTTGGGGCAGAGCGTGGGGTCGAGCCCGTCGATGTCGATGTCGATCAGCACCTCGGACGGGAGTCGGTTGACGATGCGCTCGCAGATGACGGGCCAGGGAACGCCCCCTTGGCGCTCGTCTGCGATGTCGTCCCAGAAAAAGGTGACGACCTGGGTCTGCCCCTCGGGTGCGCGGTCGGGCGCGAGCGATTCGGCGAGGATCGCCTCCTGCTCGCAGTAGTCCCGGATGCCGACCTGCACGATGCGGGACACGCCCTCCAGGTCGTGGACGACATTGTGCATGACCGAGGCGTGCGACCAGGCGAAGCCCTCGAAGGCGGCGCGGAGGTCCATGTGCGCGTCGATCTGGAGAATGCCCACCCCGGGGTGGTGCTCGGCAACGGCCTTGTAGAGCCCGTAGGAGACGCCGTGCTCGCCCCCGATCAGGCCCGGGATCTTCCCCTCGCTGAGGGCGGCCTTCGCGCGGTCGTAGGCGAACCCGGCGGCGCGGCTGGAGTATTGGTCCACCTGGTGGACGGCGTCCTCGTCGCCTTGCTTGGAGCCCCCCCGCTCGATGATGGGCTCGGAGAGGACCCGGGCCTTGCGGGACCATTCCTCGATCTCGGGGGGCGTGGGCTCCATATGGATGCCCCGTTCGAAGATGTTCCCGAAGCGGCGGTCGAAGAGATCGACCTGTGCGGACGCTTCCCGGATCGCTACGGGTGCGTGGCAGGATCCGACGCCGTACGACGAGGTCGCGTCGTAGGGGATGGGGATGAGAACGATGGAGGCGTCCTCTCGGGAATGGGGGAGGCCGAAAATGTTCGAGGGGTCCGCGGCGGCGGCGTTTGGGTCGAATGCCATATGAGTAAGGATATCGGGCGGAATCCGGCGGCGCGGAGCAAGAAGGGGTTTGCCCGATCGGGTTGACCCGGTCGGAGCGGGGGCCTTCAATTGCGGCCCCTCTCGGGATTTGTTGTCCTGAGAGGAGATGCCCGGATGCGTCGCCCGAAGCCTCGGTTCGCGGCGTGTCGCTCACCCAGCACCGGTCGGCTCTCTCCGATGAGCGGCAGGCCGGACGGAAGGAGTTTTCGATGGCTCGTTATACCGGTCCGAAGGTCCGCCTGTCCCGCCGCGTCGGGGCGCCGATCGAGGACAACCCCAAGCACACCAGCAAGCGTCAGTTGAACCCCCCGGGCATGCACGGCTTCCGCGGCCGTCGCCTTCGGGACTACGGCGTGCGCCTTCAGGAAAAGCAGAAGCTTCGCTTTCACTACCATGTGATGGAGAAGCAGTTTGCGAAGTATGTCACCGAGGCGAAGCGGGTCCCGGGCAACTCCGGCGAGATCCTGATGCAGCTGCTCGAGCGTCGGCTGGACAACATCGTCCGTCGCGCGGGCGTGGCGCGGACCATCTGGGCGGCGCGTCAGATCGTCGCGCACGGGCATGTGCTGCTCAACGGGCGGAAGACCGACCGCCCCTCGTGCCAGGTGAAAGTGGGGGATGTGATCTCCTTCAAGCCCAAGATCGAGAAGCTGCTGCGCGAGAACATGGAGAGCCTCGCGGGGCACGATGTTCCCGGGTGGATCGAGTTCAACCCCTCGGAGCTCAAGATCAAGATCATCGCGCTGCCGACGAGCGATCAGATCCCGTTCGATGTGAACACCAACCTGATCGTGGAATTCTATCGCGGCTGATCGGGCGGCCCGCTTGCTCGGTTTCCTCTGCGTATTTCAGGGCCGATCCCGTCGGAGGGGTCGGCCTTTTTTCTGCCGGTACGCGGGGGCGGCGGGGGCCTCGCTACACTTCGCGGCTCGGCGGGCGGGTTTGCGCCCGCCGGCTTCGGACAGCGGTTTGAACGGGGAATTCGATGCTCAAGTTCCTGCGCAAGTATCAGTTGATCCTGCTCGCGGTGGGCGGCTCTCTGTTGATGGTCGTGTTCCTGCTTCAGCCCGTGCTGCAGCAGCTCACGCCGGACCCTCGCAAAGAGAAGGTCGCGACGATCGGCGACGAGACGATCCTGATGGGCGATCAGATCGTCGCGAACTCCGAGCTCGAGGTGCTCGAGCGGTTCCTGCCCGACATGATCGCGTTCCTCGGTCTCGAGGACGAGGAGAACCGGACCGCGCACTGGATCCTGCTCAAGCACGAGGCGGAGCGGATGGGCGTGATGGGTGTCCAGACGGACGGCGCGGACTGGATCCAGGAGCTCGCGTTGGGGCTCGCGCAGCGGGAGATCCAGCTCTACCGCCAGTTCGGGCAGTCGCTGACTCCCGAGCAGAGCCAGCAGATTCTGGATCGGGCCTACCAGTCGCTGCTCGCAAGGAAGCAGGCGTTGCTGCGCACGAACCGGGGGCTCGACGACGCCGCGTTCAACCGCGTGCTGTCCAAGGCGCGAGGGGTGATGCGTCTGCGACGCCTCTACCGGTCGGCGCCGTCGCTCAGCCGGCAGCGCGCGGTTGAGGCGTTCCTCGAGGGGAGCACCGCGATCCTGACCGATCAGCTCGTGCTCGGGCCCGAGCTGCTCGAGGGCGAGGTTGCGGAGCCCACCGATGATGAAGTCGCGGCGTTCTTCGCGGAGTATCGAGATAACCCGGAGGGCAACACCGACGAGAGCGCCGGGGGCAACGCCTTCGGTTTCGGGTATCTGCTCCCGGCGCGGGTGAAACTGGAGTGGCTCGCGCTCGAGCGCAGCCGGATCGCGGAGGTGGTCGTTCCCGATCCCGTCGCGGTGCGTCGGCGGTGGCAGCGTGAGAACCCCGACGGGGGTGATTTCGCGGCGGACCGCGCGACGATCGAGGCGGAGATCCGAGAGGAAACGGTCGAGCGCATCCTCACGGACGCGGACGAGGTGATCCGTGGCGAGATCCTCAGCGCGACGCGCGGGCTGACCAAGGAGGGCATCTATCGGGCGCTGCCCGAGGGATGGACGCCTCCCGATCTCGAACGGATCGCCCAGCATGTCGTGGGCTCGATCCAGGAGCGGCACGGGGTGCGGATCCCGCTTCCTCCGGTGATCCGCCGGACGGACGCGTGGCAGACCCCATCGGATCTGAACACGCTCCCGGGTGTCGGGCAGGCGACCTTCCGCGTCGGGAACCAGACGATCCGGATCGCGGAGCTCCCGTCGCTCGTGCGCGGGGTGGGTGATGACACGCGGGTCGCGGTCCAGGTCGGGCTCCCGGTGATCGATCCGCCGGCGCAGGGGAACGACGGGTCGCGGTATTACCTGACGGTGCTCGAGGCGCGGGGTGAATCGCCCCCCGACAGCGTGGAGGAGATTCGGAGCCGGGTCGTCGCGGATATCAAATCGCAGCGTGCGTTCGAGATGCACACCCAGCAACTCGACGCCTACCGCGAGGCGGCGGTCGCGGAGGGGCTGGGCGCGGTCGCGGCGCTCTACGCGGACCGCGGGGGGACGACGGCGCCCACTGTGCGTGACAACATTCTCGTCTGGGGCCAGCGCGTCGCACCGGCGACGCCCCAGTCGAGGCCCGATCCGCGGGCCAGCGATCAGGCGTTCCGCGATGCGGTTGTTGACGCGGGCGCGGTGCTCGATCCGCTCGCGGAGCCGGACACCGTGACGGGCGAGGAGTCGATCGTCGCGGTGTCGCTTCCCGCGTCGCGATCGGTGGCGATCGCTCGCCTCCGCGCGAAGCGGCCGCCGGCGATCGGGGATTTCCGTTTGTTCCAGGGCAATGTCGTGCTCTCGACGGTCCGCGATCTTGTCGACGCGGCGGCACAGGGAGAGGACCCGCTCTCGTTCGCGTCGCTGGCGGACCGGCTGGACTACGAGTCGGTCCGCAAGCGTGGAGAGAACGACGAGGCCTCGGGCTGACGCGACGGCATCGTCGAATCCCGGCGAGCCTCGAAAAAGTCGATCCCGGGTTTGCAACCGATTCTTTGAGAGCCGGTAGGCTGCGGCGTGTGGTCTCGTGGGAGGAAGCCCCATGTGGCGTGCGCTGCTCGCCCGCCTTGTTGACATCCGGGAGAACGAAGCGGGGCCCATGCTCCTCGCGGCGGCGCAGTTCTTCTGCCTGCTGTTCGGCTATTTCATGGTCCGCCCGCTCCGCGAGACGATGGGCCTGAGGGGCGGCGTGGATGAAGTCCGCGTCCTCTTCCAGATCACGATCGGCGTGATGATCGTGGGCAACCTGGTCTACGGACGAATCGCGTCCCGCGTCGGGCGGCGAGCGCTCGTGCCGGGCGTGTATGCCGCGGTCGTGCTCTCGCTGGCGGGTTTCCTCGTCTGGCAGCAGGCCGCTGGCGAGGCTGAGGCACGCTGGATGGGGCGTGTGTTCTATGTCTGGTTGAGCGTCATCAATGTGTTCACGGTCTCCGTGTTCTGGCAGTTGCTCGCGGATGTGTTCACGCTCGAGCAGAGCAAGCGGCTGTTCGGGTTTATCGGTGTGGGCGGCACGGCCGGGGCGATCTGCGGATCGAGTTACGCGCGGAAGCTCGCTGAAGAGATCGGGACCTTCGGGCTGATGGCTTCGGCCTCAGCGCTGTTTTTGATCGCTGGTTCGATCGCGGTGCTGCTGTGCCAGACCGCAGGATCGCGGGCAAACGAAGCGAGCGGACGAACAGACGACGCAGCGGTAGGGGGGCGAGCCTGGAGCGGGCTGACGCGGCTCTTCCGCGTGCCTTACCTGGGCGGAATCGGGCTGCTGGTACTGCTGTTCACGATCGGCTCAACGCTCCTGTATTTCGAGAAGCTCCGGATCGTCGAATCGGCGGTCGAGGGCGACGCGGATCGAACCGAACTCTTCGCGACGATCGAAGTGGCGGGGCAGGTGCTGACAGTTGCGCTGCAGGTGCTCCTGACGGGTCGGCTGATGAAGTGGCTGGGTATCGGCGCGTTGCTCGCGGTCGTCCCGCTGATCACGGTTCTCGGGTTCGCCGCGCTGGGTCTTTTTCCGACCCTCGCGGTGCTGACGGTGTTCGAAGCGACGCGTCGCGCGGGGAACTTCGCGCTGACCAAGCCCGCGCGAGAGACGCTCTTCACGGTGGTCGACCGCGAGGACAAGTACAAAGCGAAGGCGGGGATCGATACCTTTGTCTACCGGGGCGGCGATTCGGTCGGCACGGGCATCGACGCGCTGCTCGCGAAGGCGGGTGCGTCGGTCGCGATCGTCGCGATCCCCGTTGGGATCGCGGGTGCCGTGATCGCGGGCTGGCTCGGCGCACGCGTGCGGCGGCTCGGCGGGGTAGGACCGGGCATGCATGCCGGCGAGGGTGGGAATGACCGACAAGGGGATGGGGTCGGGGTCTGTGAACGCGGTTCGAAGAGTCCAGAAAGGGAATGCCATGAAACCGTCGCGTCGTGAGTTTCTGTCGGGTGTCGGAGCGCTCTCACTCGGGGTGCTCGCTGTCGGGTCGTTTCCTGCGAGCGCACAGGATCAGGAGGCCGGGGTAGAGAAGCTGCGCATTCTTTTCCTGGGTGGCACGGGCTTCCTGGGTCCGCACACCATCGAACGCCTCACCGAGCACGGGCACGAGGTGACGCTCTTCAACAGGGGCAATCGAGCGGAGTTGTTCCCCGATCTGGAGTTGATCGTGGGGAACCGGATCACGGACATCGAGCCGGGGCTGGCGCCGCTCGAGGAGGCGGTCAAGGCGGGGCGCCGCTGGGACGCGGTGGTCGACACCGCGAGCGTGCACACTTGGACAGCGAACAGTGCGCAGGTGCTCAAGGACGCGGCGGATCACTACATCTACATCTCGAGTCTGTCCGCGTACGCGTCAACCGCGGGGGACGGTCGGAGCGAGGGGGACGCGCTCGCGACGATGCCCGACGAGGTCGCGGACTCGATCGATCGGCTTCCCTACGACATGCAGTATTACGGCGCAGTGAAGGCACGCAGCGAAGCCGCGGCTGAGGAGGCGTTCCCCGGGAAGACGACGGTGATCCGCCCCGGCTTGATCGTGGGTCCGCGAGACTACACGCACCGGTTTACCTACTGGCCCGCGCGGATCGCGGAGGGGGGCGAGGTGCTCGCGCCGGGAGCGCCGGACGACCCGGTGATGTTCATCGATGTCCGCGACCTCGCGGCGTTCGTCGTGAAGGTGATCGAGGACGACGCGTACGGGGTGTTCAACGCGAACGGGCCGATCAGCAACGACATGACGATCGGGAAGCTGCTCGAATCGTGCAAGGCCGAGACGGGCTCGGACGCGTCGTTCACTTGGGTCGACGCGGAATTCCTCGCGCAGCAGGGGATCGGGCCCTGGCAGCAGATGCCGGTCTGGATCCCGCCTGTGGGCGAGATGGAGGGGTTTCACAAGACCAGCGTCGCGCGGGCCGCGGAGGCGGGGCTGACGATCCGGCCCGTGTCGGAGACGATCCGCGACACGCTCGATTGGTTCGAGGGCTGGAAGACTCGTTTCAGCGAGCAGACCGGTGAGTCGTTCGCGTTCGGGGGTCGGCGTCCGGGCGTGAGCCGTGAGCAAGAGGCCGAGGTGCTCAAGGCCTGGCACGACCGAGAGGACGGCTGACCGCGTACGGGATCAGGGGCAGCCCGCGTTGAACGACGCGATGAAGGCCTGGATGTCCGCCAGATCAAAGATCCCCTGCGGGGGCGTGATGTCCGCGATCGGGTCGCCCGCGATGAAGCCGTCGACGAAGGCCTGGAGGTCATCGAGATCGAGCACGCCGAACGGTTCGACGAGATCGGCATCGGTGCATCCGCCCCCGGCGGAGAAGACGACCGTCAGCCGCGGGTGGAACTCCGCGTTCGGGCTGTCCTTGCTCTCGAATCGTTTGGCGCTCCGGCTCGATCCGCCCTCGCGACCGCGGATCAGCCAGCCGAAGTTATCGAGCGTGCCGTCCACGAAGGACTGGACATCCGCGGCGAGCGCGGGATCGGAGAAGGTGAAGAACTGGAACTCGCCGCCGATGTCGGTTGATGCGGACGGGGTGGGGTCAAAGTCGCCCCCCGCGTTGTCCCACGCGGGGGAACCGGCGCCGAAGGGGGGGATGAAGAAGCGGTAGAGCCAGGTCGCGTCGTCCTCCGCGGCGGGCGCTCCCGCGCCCCCGTTCCCGGTCGGGACGGAAGCGCCCTCGCCCCAATCCGCGAGAACGCGGTGCAGCGTCGCGGGCTCGTTGCCCGCGAGGGTCCGGTTGCAGTACACAGCAAGCGAAGCCGACTCGATCGTGGCGCCGTCGGGGATCGCGGAAAGATCGAAGCGGAGCAGCGCGCGGTAGATCAGGTTCGAGTTGTTCTTCCCGATGAAGAACGCGTCGCCGGATCCGTTGGCGGTGTCGCCGAACAGGTTTTCGTAGAGCGTCGCATCCGCGGTCGGGGTCAGCGTCACCTCGCCGGCAAAAGAAGCGGGGACGGCAAGCAGAGACGCGGCGACGATCGCGGCGCCACAGAGGCGGTGGAATGTATGGGGCATCTCGTTCTCCCGGGGCGGCTATCGCCCCTCTCTATGTATCGTCCTCGATTTTGGCGAATGATCAAGGGGCGAGCGCAGGGAATTCCGGAACGAGGTCCCATCACGCGTTCGAGGAGGCGTCGCTCGTTGGGCGTCCAATAATCGGGCATGAAGATCATCCGCATCGCCCACGGGGCCGCAATCGAGATGCCCACCGGCACGGCTCTCCCCATCCGCCACATCATCGGGATCGGCCGGAACTACGCCGCCCACGCCGCCGAGCGTGGGGCGGATGTCCCCGACCGGCCCATGGTCTTCACAAAGAACCCGGCGAGCGTCTGCGTCGATGGTGACGACATCGTCATCCCCGCGTGCTGCACCGACCCCGCGACGGGGGGCGGGGGTGAGGGGCGATCGGCGGGGCAGGTCGATTTCGAGGCCGAGCTGGGGGTGGTGATCGGGGAGGCGGTCAAGGACATCGCCGAGGACGACGCGTTGGACGCGGTGCTCGGGTACTGCTGCGCGAACGATGTGAGCGCA
>DLBY01000031.1:9626-21335 GCA_002480345.1 Phycisphaerales bacterium UBA7812
GCACGGTGGTGGCAGAAGGACGGGAGCGGGGGTCAGTTCTGCCGGGGCAAGTCGTTCGACACCTTCTGCCCGCTGGGGCCGACGCTCGTGCCGGCTTCGGAGATCCCCGACCCGCAGTCGCTCGCGGTGCGCTGCCGGGTGAACGGGGAGACGATGCAGGACGGGCACACGCGCGACATGATCTTCCCGGTGCGGACGCTGATCAGCGAACTGAGCAAGGGGACGACGCTCGTCCCCGGCACGGTGATCCTGACCGGGACGCCCAGCGGGGTGGGGGCTGGGCGGACGCCTCCGGTGTTTCTGCAGGCGGGCGATTCGGTGGAGGTCGAGATCGACGGTATCGGGGTGCTGCGGAACGGGGTGACCGCCGGCTGACCTTTTCTCGGTCTATCGTCTCCCTGCCCATGGCCAAGCCCAAGAAGAAACACTCCAAGGACGGCACGCCGACGATCGAGAACCGGCGGGCGCGGCACGACTACTTCATCGGCGACGAGCTCGAAGTGGGCGTCAAGCTGGTGGGCACGGAGGTCAAGGCCGTGCGGGACGGGAATGTCTCGCTCAAGGAGGGGTACATCAGCGTCGATCACGGCGAGTTGACCCTCCACAATGTCACGATCGGCGAGTACCCGCCCGCGGGACAGATCCAGCACGCGATGTCTCGCCGGCGCCGCTTGCTCGCCCATAAGCGGGAGATCAAACGCCTCGCCCGCCAGGTCGAGCAGAAGGGCGTGACGCTCATCCCGCTGAAGCTCTACTTCAAGGACGGGTTCGCGAAGATCCTGCTGGGCGTCGGGACGGGCAAGGCCCAGCACGACAAGCGCCGCTCGATCAAGGAACGCGAGATCGACCGCGACCTGCGCCGGGCGATGAGCCGGCGGGCGTAGCCCACACTCACGCGGCTGAGCCCGCGACGCCCCGGCGTCACTCCGGAGACGCGGGGCCGTTCACGGCGTCCCGGGATTCACGTCGACGCCGCGGAGACCGCTTCGCGTCCACTTGTAATACCCCGGGTTCGGTGTCGCGAGCCCCGTGTCGTCGGGAAAGTACCGCGTGTCGATCGGGGCGTACCGGATGCTCGCCGACGCGCCCGCGTCGCTCGGCCTGCGGGGGTCCCACCCGGGATTCGCGGCCGACGTCGTGACGCGCCGGACCGACGCGTCGAAGAACTGGACCGCGACGGTCGCGTCCGGGTTCGCGTAGTGCGTCGCGTCCGTGCCACGGCCGGTGGTGTAGTCGAATTCCTCGAAGAGGAACGCCTTGTGCGAAGGAGTGGTGACGTCGGTCATCGGCCGTTGCACGGTGCACGCCGACGGGACGTTGATCGCGATGCTCGTGCCGTCCCCGGCCGGGGCGAGCGGGAGCACGCTCATGCCGCCCGCCGGCCTGTCGGGCGACCACGCGTAGACCGTCGCCTGGTAGCTGGACGCGTACGGCCACCGGTTGAGGACCTGCTCGAACTGCCAAGTCTTCCTGCCCGCGGTCGCGGGATTCCCGCCCGGGAGCGCGTCGTAGTTCAGCGGGTCGTCCCGCCACTCGAGCAGGTGCTGATCGAGCGGGCTCGCGGCGGCCTCGCTCGGGAACGCCCCTCCCAGGTAGGGGAGCATCGTGAGGTAGAGGAACCGACGCTGCGGCATCACGTTAAAGTCGAGCGTGATCGGCTTGGCGTGGTGCTCGTCTCGCCCCGTCTCGTACCGGAGGATGAAGCACTGCTTCGCCTGCGCCGCCTCGTGGTTGTTCTTGGGCAGGTGCTTCAGGCCGTTGCCGAGGTCGTACGGCCTCGGGGTTCTGCGCTGCCCGTTGCGGAATTCGGGGATCGCGCCCTGCCAGTCGAAGCTCGCGATCAGATCGTTGTTGTCCGCGTTGAACCCGGCGTTCGCGTTCGCGAGCGCTCGGAGGTTGTCCGCCGAACCTTGTGTTCTCGCCGAGGTCCGCGCGTTGCCCGCGATCGGCAGGGAGAGCACCGCGGCGAGCGCGATAGCAGCGCTCCCGATCAGGACCTCGGTCAACGAAGCGCCACGTCGGACCCGTCGCATGTTCCCCTTTCGTAGGCGTGCGGAGCGAGCGCCTCGCCCCGACGCGCAGCATACCTCAGGGGCACCCCGCGTTCAACGACTCTACGAAGACCACGATGTCCGCGAGGTCCGCGATGTCCTCGGGCGGGGCGAGCGATTCGGCGCGGTTGTCGAACGGAGGGGACGGGAACGGGTTCTGGAAGTCCCCGATGAACGCGGAGATGTCCTGGAGGTCGAGCACGCCGAAGGGCACGACAAAGTCCGCGGGGCAGAACGCGTCGCAGGTCTGGAGGTTCAGGACCCGCACCCCCGCCTGGTTCGCCGCGACGAACGCGATGGGGCCCGCGTCGAGCTCGCGGAGCGCGACGGAGAGCGCCGCGCCCGGGATCTCCCGCGCCTCGACGATCCCGATGAAGGGGGGCACGCTCGCGTCGAGGGTGAGCAGCCCGTCGTACGCGTCGGCGACGAAGACGAGATCGCCGCTGACCGCAACGCCGCGTGCGGCTCCCGGCGTGTCGTACTCCGTGATCTCGACCGGCGCGAACGGGTCGCTCAGGTCGAGCACCGCGATCCCGCCGGTCGCCTGCGCGACATAGAGCAGATTCGCCGAGTCGTCGAGCTCGAACCGCTGAGCGCTGTTCGCGAGCGGGATCCGCGCGCGTTCGAACGGCAGGTTCGGGTTCGAGAGGTCGTAAACCAAGACCCCGTTCCACCCGTCGGCGACATACAGCGCGTTGTTTGTCCAAAGCACGTCGCTCGCGAGCCCGTCGGTGTCGATCGTCAGCCCCATGTCGGGTGATGTCCCGAAGATCCCGACGAGCTGCACGCCCTCGGCCCCGTCGGCGAGCGCGACACGGTGGTCCGCGCCGGAGGTGGGGGGGATCAGCGCGAGCGCCGACGCGAGGCCGGGCGAGTCGTACGACCCGACGATCACAGGCGACGACGGATCGGCGAGGTCGATGACCTGGAGACCACCCGTCCCCCCGTCGGCGACGAAGGCGAGATCGCCCGCGACCTCGACATCCGAGGGCAGGCCGGGGGTTGCGACGCGCCCGATCAGCACGGGCGACGCCGGGTCCGCGACGCCGAACACGCGCAGGCCCGCGAGGTCCATGGAGAGCACGGCCCCGTCGAGGACGAACAGGCGGTCCCCGATCAGCTCGGCGTGGCGCGTGAACCCCTCCGCCGGGATCGACGCCAGATCGTCCGGGGCGCAGGGGTCGACGGGCGAGCCCGCGAGCGAGGCGGCCGTCGCGATCGACACGGAGGCGAGCAGTGTGGTCTTCATCGTGCGTTCCTCGTCAAGCGCGCCGGTCGAGCACCGCCGCGCAGTCTGTCGTGGTTCACCAATCGCTCGTGTTGATCTCTCCGGCGCCGAAGTCGATGCCCTCGAGCCCGCCTCGGGTCCAGAGCGCGTGGCCCGTGAAGACCCGCGACCCGCCCTGGCTACCGGAGTAGATCGGGAAGTAGCGTGTGTCGATCGTTTCGAATACGAGCGCCGCCGAGCGCGACATATCCGTTGTGCTACCCGGATCCCAGCCGGGGTTCGTGTCGGCCGTCGCGAGGCGCCGCACCGAACCGTCGAACGCGAGGGTGTTCACCGACGCCTCGGGGTCCGCGTAGTAGCGGCCCTCGTTCCCGAGCCCGGCGGTGTAGTCGTACTCCTCGAACAGGTGTGCCTTGTTCGACGGGAAGGCGACGGACGTCAACGACTGCGGGCGCAACGCGCTCACATCGTTGATCTGTGTGAGGCTGCCACCCTGCACGGGGACGACCGCGAGCCGCCCATTCTCGTTGGGGCGGCTCGGCATCCACGCGTTCGCCGTGGACCGGTAGCTCGACCCGTACGCCTGCAGCACGATCGTCGCCTCGCTGGTCCACGCCCCCGACCCGGCGAACTGCGGGTCGCCCCCCGGTAGCAGGCTGTAGTCGGCGCGTGTCGTGTACCCCTGGAACGCCTGCTGGTTGAGATCCAGCGGGCTTACGAACGCCGGGCTCGTCGCGTCGCCGTCGAGCCAGTCGATCAGCGGGACATGGGAGTACCGATAAAACGGGAGCCTTCCGAGGTCCACGATGAGCCTGTTTGGAACGGCCCCGCACCGCCCCGTCGTCTTGCGGAGGATCGCCGCGAGTTCGTACTGCGCCGCCTCGAGATTGTTCAGCGGGAACCGGACGCGGTTGCACGCGTAGTCGTACTCGGGCCGATCGGGTCCCGACGACCCCTCCCAGTCGAACCCTGCGAGGAGCCCGCTGCTCGCGTCGGCGTGCGACGCATGGGCCTTCCCCAGCTGCCGCAGGTTGCCCCGAGACCCCGCGAGCCGGGCGTCGGTGCGCAGCGTCTGGAGCATCGGCTGCGCGAGCGTCGACGCGAGCGCGAGCCCCGCGACGAGCACCGCGGCGTCAACGCACGAGAAACCTCGGCGCGCGGAGCGGCTGATCGGTGTGTTCATGTCGGCGATCTCCGGTCCCCCCACGGGACAGCCGAGTCTATCGCGAACATAGGTTCGTACAAGCCTGTCGCGCACGTTTCTCACCAATCGCTCGTGTTGATCTCGCCCGCCCCGAAGTCGATGCCCTCGAGCCCGCCCCGGGTCCACTTGTAGTAGCCGGGGTAGGGGTCGGGGCGGCCGAAGTCCTCCGGGAAATAGCGCGTGTCGATCGATGAGTATCGAAGTTCCGGTGTTGCCTCCATGTCGCGGAAGTGGTCCGGGTCCCACCCCGGGTTCGCGTCGGCGGTCGCGATGCGCGGCGCCGACCCGTCGAAGGCGAGGATGTTCACGCTCGCGAGCGGGTCGGCGTAGTAGAGCCCATGGTTGCCAAGCCCCTGCGAGTAGTCGAACTCCTCGAAGAGGAGCGCCTTGTTCGCGGGGAATCGCACGGACGAGGCCAGCTGACGACCGAACGCATTGGCAGCCTGGACATTGAACATGGTCCCGTCGGCCGAAGGCTCGACGGCGAAGACGTCAAAGGCGTCGGGGCGGCTCGGCGTGAATGCATAGGGCGTGGTCTGGTAGCTCGACGCGTAGGGCCAGTACTCCACTGTCGTCTCATCGGTCCAGTTGCCGAAGCTCGAGTCGGGATCACCTCCCGGCAGCGCGGGGTAGTCCTCGGGCTCCGTGTATGCCTGGAACGTCTGCTGGTGGGTATCGAGGGGGCTGACGACGAGCGGGTCGGTCGCCGACGCCCCCATCCAGTGGAGCAGCGGGAGGTGGCTGTACCGTCGGTGTGGGACCCGGTCGAGGTTCGGAATGATCTGATTGTCTCTCGCGCCAAACCGTCCGGTGATCTGCCTGATGATGGCGGCGGCTTCGAACTGCTGAGCCTCCAACGCGCTGGACCTCGAACGAACAGTTCCCGGCGGATAGAGGTCGATCTCCTCGCCCGCTTGCAGGCTGAACCCCGCGATGAATCCCTCGTTCGCGTCGCTGTACGCCGCGTGGGCCTGCCCCAGCTGGCGCAGGTTGTCGCGCGAGCCCGCGAGGCGGGCGTCGGTGCGCCAGGCGTGCAGCGTCGGGAGCGCCAGCGCCCCGGCGAGGGCGATCGCGGCGAGCAGCACCGCGGCGTCGGTGAACGCGAAGCCGCGGCGCGCTGCGTGATGGTCGGGCCGGGCGCGTCCCGTTCCGGCGCGGTCGGAGACCCTGGATGATGTGCTCATCGCTCCGGACGATGGAGCGCGACGCGATTCCCGAACCGAACCGCGTCGCGTCCCCCAGCCCGGGACGCGACACGCGTCCGATCCGCCGAACGGCGTCTCGACTCGTGGTGTGCAGGCATTCGCACGCGAACGACATCCCCCACGCCCGATGCGATCAGACACACGGTGCTCCTTGTCCCCGGCGCGCTCGCGGAATCGCATGACACAATCGCCGGTCTCACAGGCGTACCGCGACACGACACGCGGGTTGCGGCGCAGTCCCGGTTTTCCGAGAGCATCACCGACGCGTCCGCCTCTCTCGCCTTCCAGAGGGTGCGAACTTGTCCGTTTCTTAACGACTGGCTGATCTACGCCCCGCCCGGTGCGCGGTACTGTCCGCCCTCGCAGAACCGTCATTCCTCAACCCGGAGAGCCGCTCTTATGACCCGTTCCGTCATCGCCGCGATCTGTCTTGCCGGGCTGGGCGCCTGCTCGGCCCTCGCCCAGCATGCCGAGGACAACCTGCACATCGATCCGTCGCACACGAGGCACCTGCACAAGCACGGGCAGCCGCACGCGACGAGCAGCGAGCGGGACCGTTTCCACACCAGCCGTTCCAGCGAGGTCACGCTCCCGCTCCCGAACGAGGAGGATGCGTTCTTCTTCGTGGTGTACGGCGACCGGACCGGCGGGCCTGCCGAGGGGATCAGCGTGCTCAAGGACGCGGTGCGGGACACCAACCTGCTCGAGCCCGACTTCGTGTGGACCGTGGGCGATCTCATCCAGGGGTACAACACCACCGAGCCCTGGATGGAGCAGATGCGCGAGTACAAGGGGGTGATGGACGAACTGCTCTGCCCCTGGTTCCCCGTCGCGGGCAACCACGATGTCTATTGGCGCGGGGAGGGCAAGCCCGAGGGCGAGCACGAGGCGCATTACGAGATGCACTTCGGCCCGCTCTGGTACGCCTTCGAGCACAAGAATTGCCTGTTCATCACGCTCTACAGCGACGAGGGCAACCCGGAGACGGGAGAGAAGACCTTCCGCGACCCCGAGAACCAGCGGATGAGCGATGAACAGTTCGACTGGCTCAAGGAGATGCTCGCCTTCGGACAAGACAAGGACCACATCTTCCTCTCGCTCCACCACCCGCGGTGGCTCAAGGGGGGGTACGGCGACGACTGGGACAAGGTGCACGCGGAGCTCGTCAAAGCGGGCAATGTCAGCGCCGTCTTCGCGGGGCACATCCACCGGATGCGCTACGACCCCAAGGACGGGATCGACTATGTGACCCTCGCGACGGTGGGGGGGCACAACCAAGGGCAGGTCCCCGAAGCGGGCATGCTCCATCACTTCAACATCGTCACGGTGCGCGAGGACCAGGTGGCGCACGCCGCGGTGCCGGTCGGGGAGGTGATGGATGTCCGGGAGATCACGGGGGAGATGGCCGACCAGGCCCGCCGCCTCGGGACCGCTTCGCCCTCATTCGGCGGGTCGGTCGCGATCGGCATGGACGGGTTCGCCGACGATGTCGTCACCGTGACTGTTGCGAACCCGACCGACTGGCCCATCGATCTCACGCTGATGCCGGACAGCGCGGACAGCCGGTGGGGCGCTTGGCCCGACCACGACCACGCGACGCTCGCGCCGGGCGCGAGCGAGGAGTTCGCGTTCCGCCTGACGCGAGGGCACGACGACCTGGACGGGACATTCCGCCCCGTCGACATGGTGGTGCACATGGATCTGCTCCTGCCGGGTCACCGCTACACGATCCCGGAGTCGAGGCACGAGGTCCCGCTCGACGCGAGCCTGTCGCCGCTGCCCCAGCCCGCGTACGAGTCCGTGCTGCACCTCGACGGCGAGGACGACGCGGTCGTTATCCCGAGCGATGCCTTCGCGCTCGCCGACACCGCCTTCACGCTCGAGGCGTGGTGCAAGCCCGACAGCTTCAGCGGGCGCACGGGGCTGATCACCAAGACGGAAGGCAGCGAGTTCGGGATCTTCGTCAACGACGGCAAGCCGCAGTTCTCTGTCCACCTCGATGGTCGTTACGCCGTCGCGCAGTCCACCGAGCCGCTGCTCCGCGTCGGCGCGTGGCAGCACATCGCGGGGGTGTTCGATGGCAAGGAAGTTCGGATCTACTTGGACGGCGAGCTCATCGACGCGACACCCGCGAGCGGGACGCGGACGCGCAACGACCTCCCGCTGATCATCGGCGCAGACACCGACCGCGGGGGGAATCCCATGAGCTTCTTCGGCGGACAACTCGACGAGGTCCGCCTGTCGTCGGATGCCCGGTATGGGGGGGGTAAATTCCAACCCCAGCGACGCTTCACGACTGACTCGTCAACAACACTTCTCTTTCATATGGACGGCGCGATCGGGACCTGGACGATCGACAGCACGCCCCGAGCGACGATCGGTTCGCTCAAGGGCGGGGCTCGAATCGGCCCGACAACTGACTGATCAACGGCGGCATGCGGTGCGGGATACCTATCAAATACAGATCAAAAGTCGGCTAGAAATCTCGGGGGAGAACGCAGCGGGGTATCCCGGATGCCGCTGGTCACGCTACAGTCCTCGCGAGGCGTATGCCGAATCGCCGATCTTGTCGAATAGAAGCCGAAGCCAGAGAGGGCATCGGCCGCGCAGCAGCGCAACGCTGGAGCCGCATGAACACATCGTTTCATGACATCCCGACGCCGACGCAGGCCGCGTCCGATGCAGCGGGATCCGACCGTCTGAGTCATCAGCCCGTGAGCGAGCCTTCGCGTCGTTCCGCGATCGGTGGTCGATCGCTCGTCCGTTCCCTGTCCGACAGTGGATTCGGGGCACGGTACCTGGCGGCCGATACGCGCCGCGCAACCGACTGCATGGTCTGGTGCTTCGATCGCGTTCCGAACGATCAATCGCCGGCGGTCTGGGCATATCTCAAAAAGGCGGTCGGCGAACGCCGGTCGCATGTCCTGCCGATCGAGGCCGCGGGACGGGAACGGGGCGGTGTCTGCTGGGCTGCGACCCCGTTCGTCGGGAATCACGACGGGGTCGTGACGCTCGAGAGCCTGCGGATCGGCCGCGGCGGCGCGATGACGGTTTTCGAGACCGCCCGCGCCCTTGAGCAATTGCTCGACGCGACCGCCCGCTCACACGCGGCGGGCATCGTGCACGGCACAATCGACCCCGAGACGGTGCTCGTGACCCCGCGCGGCACGCTGGAGATCGCGATGTACGGGCTCGCGTCGGCTCTCGAAGGACGCCGCGACGACGACGACGAACGCCGTGCGGAGGTTCGCTCGATCGCCTCGATCGGGTGGCGTCTGCTGACCGGGCTCCCCGGCGAAACCCCCGCGGAGGACCTGCCCCAGGCTCGGGCGGGCGCCGCGCTTCGGTCATGGATCCGGCGCGCCGCCGATCCTGTTGAAGGCTTCGAGAGCGCCGACGCGGCGCGTCGGGCCCTCCCCGCGACCGATGCCGGAACAGGCGAATCGCGTCTCGTCGCGGCGCGCTCGCTGCTCGGAAAACTCGGCGCGGTGGTCGCCAAGACCGCGAATACGGAAGCGAAGCGAAAGAACACGACCTCCGCGGGAGTTGGCATCCCCGGGGACCGATGAACGGAACACGCCTTGGGGCGGGCGGTCCGCCCTCCGGCACGCGAGCGAGACGGAGTCCCTCGTGAACGACTGGTCTGAGGCTGAACAGCGGGTCGAGCGGGCGCACGAGTTCTTCGAACTCGGCCGCTGGGACGACGCGGAGAGCGAACTCCGCGAGGCGCTGTCGCTCAATCCATACCAGCCCGAATGGCATTTCAATCTCGGCCTCACGCTCGACGCGGCGGGTCGATTCGAGCAGGCGGCCGCCGCCTTCGACGACGCCTTCGAGCACGATCAGACCAATGAGCAGGCGGCGCTGATGTCCGCCGCCGCGTTGTTGAGGGCGGGCAAGGCGGAAGCGGCGCTGGCGCGGCTCGACCTCGCGCACGATGTGAATCCCGATCTTGTCGATGCCTGGGCCTACCGCATCGATGCCTTCGCGGCGCTCGGAAGGCACGACGAAGCGGAGGAGGCGTTCTACCAGGGACAGCAGATCGATGCGGAGTGTGCCGACCTCTACGCCTCGATGGCCGAGTCGCTGCTCGACCGCGGCCTCAACGACAAGGCGGTCTGGTGCCTCCGTGAAGCCGCGCGGCTCGACCCCACCCTCCCGCGGATCGAGGCGCGTCTCGCCTCGGCGTTCGTGCAGACCGGGCGTCATGAGCGCGCCCGCCAGTTGTTCCTGCGGGAGCTCCGCCGCGACCCCGGGGATATCGACACGCTCCTCGATCTGGGCGACCTGCTGTTCGACATGAACCGCCTCGGTGAAGCGAGGGAGAAGTACAGCCGGGTGCTCGAGCTTGAGCCCGACAACGCCGACGCCCACGCAGCGCTGGGCGAGCTCTACGCGGCGGCGGGCGCCGAAGACGACGCGATCACCGAGTTCGACCTCGTCGTGAGGCTCGATCCCGCTGACGGGGTCTCGTCCCGTCGGCTCGCGGGCCTGCTGATGAACCGGGGAGGCGACGAGGACCTCGTCCGCGCTCGCCGCTTGATCGAATCTCAGCTCCGCCGTCTCAGGATCGAGCCCGACGCCCTCGATGCCGATGGGCTGCACGAACTCGGCTGCCTCCTGCTCGATGCCGGGCGCACGCGCGACGCGGTGCGTGTCTTCAAGGGGCTCACCGAGCGGGTTCCCGGAGACTCAAAGGCTTGGCACCGCGCATCGGTCGCGCTCTTCGAGACCGGAAAGGTCGACGAAGGGCTCGCGGCCGCCCGACGCGCGCTGCGGCTCAACCCCCGCTCGGTCGAAGTGATGCACAACCTCGCCGTGGCGCACCTCCGTTCCGGTCAGATCGCGCGGGCTCGGTACTGGATCCGACAGGCGCTCGCCGTGGATCCGGACGATCAGCCGATCCGGCGTCTCCGCGCCGTCCTCCTGACCCACGCACTCCGGCGCGGGCTCGCGGGGATCGGGTCGCTCGCGATCTGGATCCCCCGGTTCGTCGCGAGCCTGCCGACCAGGCCCTTCAGGCGCCCCGCGACCTGAAACCCTGGTTCAGGTTCGTCGGCTCACCAGCAGAAACAGGAAGAACGGCCCGCCCAGCGCCGCGGTCAGCACACCCACCGGCAGGCGGCCCGCCGCGAGGTCGATCCACTTAACCATCGCATCCGCGAGCACCACCAGCGCCGCGCCGCCCAGCGTCGCCGTGACCGCGAGCGACCGGTGCCCGGGACCGCCCGCGAGCCGCGCGGCGTGGGGTGCGATCAGCCCGACGAACGCGATCGGTCCCGCGAGGACGATCGACACCGCGCTCAGAACCCCGGCGCCGATGAACAGGGCGGCGCGGACGCGACCGAGGCGGACCCCCGACCCGCGTGCCTCGTCTTCGCTCTGGGCGCAGGCGTCGAGCACCGGGCCCCACGCAGAGGTGAGCGTGACGCCCCCGGCGAGCAGCACACCGCACGCGAGGATCTGCGCGGTCGAGGCTTCATCGGTGATCGATCCCATGAGCCAACGCACCGCGGACTGTCCGCGATCGGGCATCTGGAACTGCAGGAAGACGGTACCGGCGCCGAAGACGAGGCCCACGATGACGCCCACGAGGATCATCGCCGCGGGGTCGATGATACCTCTGCGCTGACTGATCAGGTAGACGACGCCGAGGGCCGCGAGAGATCCGAGCAGGGCCGGGCCCGCAACCCCGGTCCACCGCGTGAGCTCTCCCGTCGCGAGATAGTGCAGGTAGGTCGCGAGCATGACCCCGAAGCCCGCCCCGGGCGCGAGCCCGATCAGGTCGGGCGACGCGAGCGGGTTCCGCAGCAGCGTCTGCAGCAGCACCCCCGCGAGCGCGAGCGATCCGCCCACCACGCCCGCGGCGCCCAGGCGGTGCGCCCGCAGGCTCAGGATCTCCGCGGACTCGGGGAGCGCAAGCCCGTCCCCGCCCACGAGGAGGCGCAGCACGCAGGCGATTACGAGCAGGATGAGGCACGCGAGCAGCGTCACGCGGGGCCCGAGCTTCATGGACGGAGC
>DLBY01000157.1:0-1194 GCA_002480345.1 Phycisphaerales bacterium UBA7812
GGATGTCTCGCGCGCGGCGCCCGCGGAGATCCCGGACCCGGCGCCGAGCGAGACCACGCGTTCGGCGCAGAGCTACCGGGTGCGTCCCGGTGCGCCGCTGGTGCTGGGCGGCACGGGGGCGCCGGTCGAAGCGCCCCAACTCCTCGACGCGAAGGTGGGGGACATCAACGGGCGCCCCGTGTTCGTCAGCGAGTTCCTCGCGCCGCTCGAGGGCCGACTCCGCGCCGAGGCGGACCGGCAGAGCCGGGACGAGTGGATGCGCACCGCCGCGGGGATGATCCAGCAGGAGATGCGGAGCCTGATCACCGACGAACTGCTGAAGGCGGAGGCGCTGAGCCGCCTGACGGTGGACCAGAAGGCGGGCCTGCGCCGGTTCCTCGACGATGTGCGGCGGAACCTGCTGAGCCAGAACCGGGGGAGCCAGCAGCTCGCGGAGGAGCGCCTGCGCGCCGAGCAGGGGCTGAGCCAGGAGGAGTTCCTGCGCCAGCGCGAGAACCGGACGCTCGTGCGGTTCACGCTTCAGGAAGAGATCCAGGACCGGATCAATGTGTCGTGGCGCGACATCATCCAGCGTTACGCGCGCGACGAGAACAAATACAACCCCGACCCAACAGCACGCTTCTATTTCCTCCGCGTCGATGCCGACAACGAGGACGCCCGGCAGGCGGTCGGGACGGCGCTCGCGGAGGGCACGCCCTTCCCCGACATCGCGGGCAGCGAGCTCAACACCTGGACGCTCGACGAGGGCGGATACCGCGATGTCCCGCTCGACGAGGGCGGCATCGCGTCGGTCAGCCTCTTCCAGATCCCCGAACTCAACGACCCCGCGACGCTGCTCCGCGAAGGGGAGACCACCGAGCCCATCCCGTTCGGCAGCAGCGTCATGTGGATCCACCTCGACGGGATCCAGCAGGACAGCACCTCGCTCTATGACGCGCAGCTCGCGATCAGCCAGGAGATCCGCAACGAGCGGACCGCCGAGGAGCTTGAACGCTACATCGACCGTCTGCTCGGGCGCGCAAGCGTCTCGGATGTCGACCGGATGCTGGTCCGCCTGCTCTCGATCGCGGCGGAGCGGTACGGGCCCGCGCCCGGCGCGGCGCCCTCGATCGACCGAGCCCCGACGCGCGGGTCCAGATGAGCCTGTTCCGTCGGCTTCTCGTCCGTCTGCCGGTGCAGCCGCGTCGGCGGATT
>DLBY01000157.1:1496-29766 GCA_002480345.1 Phycisphaerales bacterium UBA7812
GCCGGTGCAGCCGCGTCGGCGGGCGCCGTCGCTGGGCCGCCGGGGAGAGCGCGCCGCGGCGGCGTATCTGCGGACGCAGGGCTACCGCGTCACCGGGCGCAACATCCGCCTCGCGATGGGCGAGATCGACCTGCTCGCCGAGACGCCGGATCGGCGCACCCTCGTGGTCGTCGAGGTGAAGTCCCGTATCGCGAGCGATGGGGATCCCGCGAGGCTCCCGGAGCGGGCGATCACGGCCGCGAAGCGCCGCAAGCTCGTCTCGCTCGCGCGGGCGATCAAGCGGATGCGCGGGAACGAGGGCCGGCCCTTGCGGATCGATGTCGTCGCGGTGGAGTTCAACGCGGGGGCGGGCGGCGCATCGGAGATCAGGCACTACCCGAACGCGATCGACGCGGCGGGCGGTCTGGTCTGAGTGGTCGAGGGTCCCAGCCCGAGCGGACCCGAGGACGCGCGTCTTTCTAACCCCCCTGCCGATTGAGGGCGCCGCGGAAGCGTGCCTCGAGTCGGGTCTGTTCGATCTGCGAGTCGTCGAGACGCAGGGGGAACAGCACGCTGAACATCGCGCCCTGCCCCGCTTCGGAGACAAGCTGGAGTTCCGCCTGCAGCAGGCTCGAAAGGTCCCGGCAGATCGCGAGGCCCAGGCCCACCCCGCCGTGCCGGCGCTGGTGCCCGCTCTCGAGCTGGCTGAACCGGTCGAAGATCGCCTGCTGGTCCTCGGGCGCGATGCCGGGCCCGTTGTCGATGACGCACACCCGCACGCGCGGGGTGCCCGACTCGCCCGGGACGCGTTCGACGCGCACGAGCACGCGTCCCGGCTTGCCGTCCGAGCCCTCGGGGCCCGTGAACTTGATCGCGTTGGTCACCAGGTTGAACACGATCTGCTGGAACTTGCGGGGGTCCGTCTCGATCAGCGGGACCTCAGGCCGCGCGTCCAGCTCGAGCGTCACCCCGTTCCGCCCCGCGAGCGGCTCGGCGAGCCCGATCATCCCGCGGCACGCGTCCACCGGGTTGAGCAGCTCGCGGTTGATCTCGCTCTTGCCCGCCTCGATGCGTGCCATCTCGAGCAGGCCCTCGATCAGCTCGAGCAGGCCCCGAGAGCCCTCGACGATGTTCTCCAGGTACCGGGTCCGCTTCGCGAGCGCCGCGGCGTGATCCGCGCGGGCCCGCTCCGCGTTCTCCGGCGCCTGGTGGGACTGCTTGGCTTCCTTCCGCGCGATGTCGAGCAGCAGCTCGGCGAACCCGATGATCGAATTCAGCGGCGTGCGCAGCTCGTGGCTCACCCCCGCGAGGAACTCGCTTTTCAGCCGCGCCGCGTTGTCCAGCGCCTCGTTCACCTCCGCGAGCTCGTTGAGGCGGACATCCATCGCGATGTTGATCGACTGGAGCGTGCGCTCGCGTTCCTCGAGCTGGTCGAGCGTCGCGTTGAAGGTCTCCGCGAGCTGCTGGAACTCGTCGCCCGTCGTCAGCTCGACGCGCTCGTCGATGTTCCCGTCGCCCACGCTCTCCGCCCAGAGGCGGAGCTTCTTGACGGGCCGGAGGATAAGCCGCCCCGTGATGATCCAGAAGGTCGTCATCGCGACCGCGAGCACCAGCACCCCGGCGCTGAGGAGGAACAGGGAGTTGATCGCCGCCTCGCTCGCGGCCTGCTCGCTGGTGCGTTCGAGCACCACGACGCGCGTCGCGCGCCCGTTCCCGTCCCGGGCGATCCGCGCGTAGGTGTACCGCTTCGCCCAGTCCTGCCAGTCGTTGAGGAAGACCTCCGAGATCGCCTCGCCCTGCTCGTTGCGGCGCGGATCCTCGGCGCGGCGCAGGATCTCCGCGAGCCTCCAGTCCTCCCGGCTGCCGACCCGGAGCGCCGGGATATCGAGACTGAGCACGGCCGCGTCGCCGATCGCCTCGGGACGCGGGGCGTTCTCGTCGGCGGGGAGCATCGACCATGCCTCGTAGAGCGCGCGGGCCGTTTCCCGCTGCCCCGCGTCGATGAGCGCCTGCATGCGCGCAAAGGGAAGGAGCAGCGCGAGCAGCGCGACCGCGGTGACCGCAAGCCCGAACAGGCCCAGCAGCTTCGCCGCGAGATTGAGTTCACCCACTACAGGGAGTCGCATATCGGTCCATCGTACCGATGGTCGCCCGCGCCGGCCCCGCCCCTCCCCGCTGCGTAAACTCCGCCGTGACGCAGAAATCCGTCTATCTCGAAACCTTCGGCTGCCAGATGAACGAGCTCGACTCCGAGCTCGTCGTGGGTCAACTCGCGGGCTTGGGCTATCGCTTCACCACCGACGCCTCGGCCGCGGATGTTGTCCTCTACAACACCTGCTCGGTCCGCGAACGCGCCGAGCAGAAGGTCTGGAGCCGCCTGGGCGAGATGAAAAAGCAAAAGCAGTCCCGCCCCAACCTCGTCGTGGGCGTCCTGGGCTGCATGGCAGAACGCGACGGCACCGACCTCATCGACCGCATGCCGGTCGTCGATATCCTGTGCGGCCCGGGCGAACTCGACAAACTCCCCACCCTCCTCGACAACGCCGCCCGCACGCGCGATTCCCTCCTCGCCGACGACCCGCGCCCCCAGACCGCCCACCACAAGTCCGCCAAGTCCGTCGCCCTCCAGGGCAACACTTCTCGTCGCAGCGCGACGCTCTCCGCCGCGGCCGATTCACTGGAGATGCTCGACCTCAACCGGTCGATCTCCCCGTCCGATGCCCTCGTGGGCCCCGACGGCAGCAAGAAGTTCAGCGCCTATGTCCGCATCACGCGGGGGTGCAACAAGTTCTGCACCTACTGCGTCGTTCCCTTCACCCGAGGCGCCGAGGTTCACCGCCCGCCCGACCACATCATCGACGAGTGCAAACGCCTCGCCGACGCGGGCGTCATCGAGATCACCCTGCTGGGACAGACCGTCAATCACTACCGCTTCGAGCACGGCGCCGCCGTGTCGCTCAACGGCGTCACCCAGCCCCAGAAGGGGCGGGCGTTCAAGGGCGGGCACCGCCGCGATCCGCTCGCGGGTGAATCCGTCACGACCTTTGCCGACCTGCTCGCCCGCATCCACGACGAGGTCCCCGCGATCCAGCGGCTGCGGTTCGTCACGAGCTATCCGCGCGACTTCGGCGACGATGTGCTCGAGGTCATCCGCGACCACCCCCGCATCTGCCGGTATGTCCATGTCCCCGCCCAGACCGGGTCGGACCGCATGCTCAAGATGATGAACCGGGGCTACACCGTCGGCGAGTACGACGAGTTCATCGACCGCTGCCGGCACTACCTCGACCAGCCCGAGATCGGGCGTCCGCTGATGCTCAGCGGTGACATCATCGTCGGCTTCCCCACCGAGACGGACGATGACTTCGACGCGACCGTCCGCCTCCTCGAGCGTTCGCGGTACAAGAACTGCTTCATCTTCAAATACTCCCCCCGCCCCGGCACCGTCGCCTTCGACAAGATCCCCGACGATGTCCCCGAGTCGGTCAAACGCGAGCGGAACAACCGCCTGCTCGCGGTGCAGGCAGAGATCAGCAACCAGATCTCCGCTGAGCAGATCGGGCGCGAGTTCGATGTGCTGTTCGAGGGCCACAGCCGCGCCGAACGCAAGAAGCGGGGCACCGATGTCAAGCCAGGCACCGGTATGGTCTCCCTGACCGTCAGCGCCGCGCTCTCCTCTGCTGCGTCGTCCCCCAACGAGCCCCCCGCACAAGCGGGGGGAACCGCCACCCTCGAACCGTCCTGCTCGGCCGAGGGTTCGAGCATCCTCGAAACCACGTCCTCTGGCCCCACCCAGCTCGCGGGCCGCACCGACGGCGACCTCATTGTCCATGTCGATGTCCCCGCCGAGGCGAACCCCGAATCGATGATTGGCACGATCCGCCGCGTGAAGATCACCGGGGGCGGCGGGCTGAGCCTCGCGGGCAAACTCGTCTAGCGCTCGCTGCGGATGCGCACCATCGACTCCCCCGCTGCAACCTCCCCCATCCACACCGTCGTCACATACGGCAGCCCGACTTCCCCCGCTCCATCCGCGTGCGCCGCGTGCAAGTCCCCGAGCCGCGACACCAGCTCCGCGTGCCCGGCCCCCGCCTTCGGCGCATACGACGCGCTGAGCGCCCGCCCGATCAGCCCGTCGCGCGTGTGTCGCATCTCCAGCGGGAATGACTCGTTCCGCACATCATCGAACAGGTCGTTCGCCGCGAACGGGTCCTCCTGGGCCGCGTACCGAACCCGAGGCGTCTCGTCCGTCGCGAGCCCGTCGAGAATCTCGCGATACCCCGCGCCGATCTCGGTCGTCGCGTCAACCTCGTTCCACACCAGCGCCAGCCGGCCCGTGGGACGCAGCACGCGCCGGAACTCCGCGAACGCCGCGGACGCATCGAACCAGTGGAACGCCTGCGCGCACACAACAAGGTCGACGGACCCGTCGCGCAGCCCGGTCGCCTCCGCAGTCCCGTCCTCCCAAAGCACACGCTCGTGGGGAACCGATTTTTCCCGCATCGCCGCGTTCGGCTCGATCGCGACCACCAGAGGCCCGCGCTCCGCGATCAGCCGCGCCATGATCCCGGTTCCCGCGCCGACATCCGCCACGGCGAGCATGTTCGGCGTGCCCATCCCCCGCAGCATCGCGTCGATGCACGCGTCGGGGTACGAAGGCCGATGCGCGGTGTAGTCGTCGGCGCGGTCGGTGAACCGTGCAGCGCCGTCCGGATCAGGTGGTCCCGCCATCCCCGTTCTCCTCGAATCGCTGCCGCGCCCGGCGTTTCGCCGCGAGCAGCCCGCTCTCGGGCTCGCTCGCCTTCCCTTCGTCCGTCGTGCGCGGCGCGTCCGGCCCACCGGCTTCGGGCTTGTTGACGACGGGCTTGGTCTTCGAGGGCGCCTCCCGTGCTCGCAGGCGGCGCAGTTCCTCTTCCTGCTGCTGGAATCGTCGCGCCCGCGCCGCCTTGCGCAGTTTCTCCGCGTCCTGGTCGCTCAGCGCCGCGCTCCCGTCTCGCGAACGCGACTTCGCCGCGCGTTTCGCGCCGCGGAGCGCCGCGACCCGCTCGCCCGCGACCGCCCGCGCGCCCTCGACGCCCCCCGTGCGCTCGCCCAGCAGCCGATCCCACGCGATCCGGCGCGTCCCGACATCGAGCAGGAACACGCCCACCGTCCAGCCCAGCAGCACGGGCCACAGCGGGGTCCGGGTCCGGCGGGGCTCGACGATCGACCGGTCGAACAGGTCCGCGCCCGCGTCGGGCCCGAGCATCCGCCCGCCGCTCGTTTCCGCGATCCGCTCGAGCGTCCGGAGATCCGTCGAGAGCCGCGCGTATTCCGCGTTCCGCGCGACCGTGACGCCCGCGAGCAGCGGGGGGAGCGATGTCCCGCCCAGGCTCGGGCGCGCAATGACGATCGTGTTCCCGGCGCGCGGCGAGGAGACTTCCCCTTCGTACACCCCCGGGCCCGTCTGGTGCAGGCGGACAGGGTTCGGGGTCCCGTCGGGCCCGTACACCGTCGCGGGGACCGTCAGCAGATCGATCGGGGCGCCCGTGTCGTCGAATGCTTCGTAGCCGATCGACAGCCTCGCGCCGTCGCGCCGGACCGTGAGCTCACCGACCTCGTTGCCCGTGGAGCGGCTCAGCAGCCGCACCGCCCGCGTCCACAGCGTGCGATACCCGTCCCAGTCGAGCCACCGATCCGCCCAGCGGTGCGCGTCGCTGGTGAACACCGCGACCTGGCCCAGTTCCACCGCCCAGTGCGCGAGCACGGGCTCGCCCGAGGGCGTCGCGATCGCGTAGGTGATCGTGGGCTCGTCCCGCGCCTGGGTCAGCACCAGCCCGCCTAGGCGTGGGGGGGTGCCCAGCCCCGCCGTCAGCGGCGAACCGGTGTCGAGCAGCACGGGCTCGAAGGGCTGCTCGCGCACCAAGGGGCTGCGCACCACGCGGACCGCCTTCAGGAACACGCTGGGCAGCACGCTCGGATTCAGCACATGGTAAAACGCGCCGTCCCCCCGGTTCGCGACCGCTTCGAGCGTCGCGAGGTCCGCGCCGTCGCCCACCGCGATCGACGAGATCCGGATGCCCTCGTCGCGGATCGACCGCGCCAGACCCTCGAGCCGCTCGGCGCCCTGGCTCTGCCCGTCGCTGAGCACGATGATGTGCTTGTGCTTCGCGTCCACCGCGAGCAGCTGGTCCCGCGCGATCTCCATCGCGGGGGGCAGGTTCGTCCCGCCCCCCGAGAGGATCCCGCGCGTCTTCTCCGCGACGCGCGCCGTGTCGGTCGCGGGCCCGAGCTCGTGCACGACGAAAGGCGAGTTGTTGAACGCGATCACCCCGACGAGGTCGCCCGGATCGAGTGACTCGATCGCCCGCGCCGCCGCCTCGTTCGCGACCTCCTGCTGCGTCCGGCTCGACCCGAGCACGCCCCGGCGCATCGAGCCCGAGTTGTCCAGCACGATCACGATCGCCGCCTCGGGGGTCACCAGTTTCTCGGGGAGGTCGAGCTTCACCGGGAGGATGGGCTCGAGCGCCGAGCCCCGCCAGCCGCCAGCCCCCAGTGTCTCGGGGCCGCCCACCACCAGCAGCCCGCCCCCCAGCTCGCGCACGAACGCGTCGAGCCGCGCCATCGAACCGTCGGGCATCGCGTCCGCGGAGACATTCTGCAGGATCACCAGGTCGTACGCCTGCCACCCGAGCAGATCGCTCGGCACCCCCGATGGCGCGACGACCTCGACCGACAGCCCGTCGCGACGGAGCGTGCGCGCCAGCGTGCTCCCCGCGGCGTCCGGGATGCCGCTGCTCACGCCGTCCACCAGCAGCACCCGGCTCTCCCCGGGGGAGGTCGTGAACGCCTCGGCGCGGTTGTTCTCCAGCGACCGGTCTCCCGCGAGTGTGCCGCCTTCGCGCACATCGGGCTCGTACACCACCTCGAATCGGCTCAGCCGCCCCGCCTCGAGCGGGACCTCGAGCACCTCGACATGCCGCCCCGCGTCGAGGGTCACGCGTCGCTCGCCGCCTTCGCCGCCGAGGTCGACGGGCTCGCCCTCCCGCAGCAGGCGGAGCACGCCGCTCGACGCGCCCGTGGATCGCATCTGCACGCGGAGGGGCACCGTCGCGCCGCTGGGCGCGCGCGGGGGGGCGTCCAACCGCTCCACGATCACCTCGTCGTCCACGCGGTAGGTGATCGGCACCACATCGATCGGGACGGACGGCCGCTCGCCCATCGCCCCGTCGCCGCCCGCCGTGCGCGCGCCCAGCAGCGACGCGACCTCGAGCGGATCACCCCCCGTCGCGTTCCCGTCGCTCACCAGCACGAGCCGCCCCGCAGCGTCGGGGGGCACCAGCGCCGCCGCGTGCCGGAGCGCGCCCGCGACATCGCTCCCCTCGATCGGGAGCAGGTCCAGCGAACGCTCGAGCACCGGCGCCCGGCTGGGGGTCGCGATCGTCGCGGAGCGCCCATCGAAGACGACGAGCCCGAACAGGTCGTCGGGCCCCCGGTTCTCGAGCCGATCCGCAAAGTAGCGGCGTGCGAACGACGCCGCGTCTTCCCCCGGCGCGAACCCGCCGAACCGGCGCACGCTCCCCGAGAGATCCACGACCCCGATCACCGCGAGACGCTCCGTCTCGCGGACGCTCTGCGCGCCCGCGAGCATCGCGACGATCAGCACCGTCAACGCGGCACGCGCCAGCGCCGCCGACGCGCGCCGCCAGCGGCTCATCGACCCGAACCCCGTCAGCGCGACCAGGCACAGCGGGACGATCGCGAGCAGACCCCAGAGCCAGGCGGGGTGTTCGAACGACAGCCCCATCAGCCGTCCCCGCCGCTCTGACTGCTGCTCTCGCCCCCGGTCTCGGAGGGCGGCGCCGCGTCCTCACCGAGCGCCGCGGGCGCGTTCTCCGGCGCGTCGGCGCGGTCCTTCATCCGCTTGAAGACATCGCGCACGAGCCTCCGATAGCGGGGCGGCACGCGCTGCTGCTCGACGGCACGCTCCGCAGATTCCGCCGCTTCACGCAGGCGTTCCGCGGACCGGGCAGACCGGTCCACGCCCTCCGCGGGCTCGCCCTCCGGGTTGAACCACTCGCTGAGGACCTGCTCGCGACCCGCCTCGCCCGAGGGGTCGCGCGCGTCGACCGTTTCCGACCCGGCTTCATACGAAGGCGGCGTCGCCGAGCGAGACGCGTCCCGTTCCGCGAACCGCTCCGCGAGGTCGCGCAGACGCTCCCGCTGCTCGGGCGTCGCCTTGTCCAGCAAGTCCTGCGCCCGCTCGCGGTACTCGTCTGCGCGCTCGCGGGCGTCCCGACGCGCACGCTGCCGTTCCGCGAGCCGTTCGAGTTCGCGATCCAGCCGATCCGCGCCCGAACCGTCGCTTGGTCCGGGTTCGGCCCCCTGTTGTCCATCGGGTGCCGGCTCGCCCGGCCCGGGCGCCCCGTCCTCTGCGGGTTCGGCCCCCGTCTGTTCGCCGGGTCGATCGCTCGGCTCCCCGGCCGGGCCGCGTTCGCCGTTTTCCTGTGCGGGCCGTTCGCCTTGGGCTTCGCCCGTTTCCTCGCGGGCGGTCGGATCGGGCGACCGCCCCGGCTCGTCTCCCGGCTCTCGGCGGGGCGCCTCACTCGGATCCTGCCCGGGTTCCGTTCCGCGCTCCTGCGAGGGCTGCTGCCCGGTCGGCTCGCCGCTCTCGCCGGGACGGGGTTCGGGACGGGGCTCCCCCTGCTCGCTCGGGGTTGGCTCGCCGGTCTGCCGCTCCGTCTCCCGCTCGCCCTGTCCGGTCTGCTCGCCCGATTCCCCGGTCCGGCCCGATTCGCCGGTCCGGGAGGACTCGCCTTCCTGTTGCCGGTCCGGCGTGCCCTGCTCCCCTTCGCGCGTCGGCGCGCGATCAGCCGGGTCGCGCGGCGCATCCGTCGGGCTCTCGGGTCGGCCCTCGGGAGGGCGGGACGCGCGGTCCGCATTCTCCCGCTCCTCAGTCGCCGGTGAAGGGCCCTCGCTCGGCTCAGGCTGCTCCCCCTCAGCCCCTGCCGGCGCATCGGGCTCGGGCGCAGTGTCGCGAGCCCGATCCGAGTCCGGAGGTGTGGCAGGCGCTTCGGAGCCATCTTCAGGCGACGCCGTGTCCGCGGGCGGATTCTCGCGCGCGCCCTCGTCCATCGGGTCGGACGCCGCCTGCTCAGACTCGGGAGGCTCGGGCGCATCCCGCAGGTCCCGAGACGCGGCGTCCAGCGCGTCGCGCAGCCGTTCGAGATTCTCGCGAGACTCTTGCTCGATCTGTCGTTCGCGTTCCCGCTCGGCGAGCCGCTCCGCGAGCTCGCGCGCCGACGCCTCGTCCACGCCCTCGCGCTGCAGTTCCTCGGCAACCCGGTCCGCGTCGGTCAGATCGCCCACGCGGTCTCGGAGCTCCTGCGCGAGCGCCTCGTCCAGGCGGCCTTCGTCCCGCGGGGATGCATCGCCCCCCGTCGGCTCGTCCGCCCCCTCCAGCGTGTCCGCGATCCGCTCAAGATCCTCGGCGATCCGCTCGCGAACCTCGGGCGGCATCCCGTCGGCTTGTTCGAAGAGCCGCCGAGCGGCCTCGCGCGCGCGCTCGGGATCCCCCGACGCGAGTTCCTCCGCGAGCCCGCGCGCCGCGTCGGTCTCCGCGGCCGCGGCGGCCTCCCGCGCCGCGTCCCGGAGCGCGTCGTTGTCCGGTGCGGCTTGCTCCGCGTCCGACGCCGCTTCTTCCAGCGCCGCGGCGGCCTCGGCGAGCGCGTCGTCCGCTTCGACTTCCCCGCGGTCCAGGCGTTCCCGGATCGCCGCGAGCTCGTCGGCGAGCGGGTCGGCCCCGTTCGAGTCTTCTGCCCCCGTGTCCGAGATCGGCTCGGGCTCGAGCGCGCGGATCGTGTCATCGAGCGCCTGCGCCGCCGCGGACCGCGCCTCGTCGGTGGTGCGCATCGCGGCCCGCTGGGGCGCGGGCGTGCGCACGGGGAGGAACGCCCAGCCCGCGGCACCGACCCCGATGCCCGCGAGGGCGACGAGCCAGAGCCGATCGAACCGGATCGGGACGACGCGTGCCGCGCGCACGCCCGAGGCCCGGGCTTCCGCGTCCGCGATCAGGATCTCCGCGAAGGGCGTGCGCGCGCCGTCTCCAGCTCCCAACTCGACCGCGGAGGTCAGGCGGTCATCGAGTCCGAGCGCCTCGTCGGCGCGCCCCGCGCCGACGGAGAGCGGGACGGCCCGGCGCCACCCCCAGCCCAGCCCGCCCAGCGTCGCGAGCCCGAACGCGGCGCCCGCGATCCACGGCGCGAGCGGGTGCCAGGCCGCGTTCAGCGTGGAAACAAGCAGCGACACGCCCGCGACGACGCCGCCCGCCGCGGAGGCGACCGCGCCCGCGCGCAGGGCGCGGCCCAGGCGGATCCGGGCCGCGAGCGTGCGCGCCACCGCGCGGGATCGTGTCGGAACAACGGTCATGCCAGTAGATGGTACGGGACGCGTGCACCCGGGTTGCCACACCTCGCTAGGCTCTGGGCGTGACCAGATCCGCCATGGAAATCGATCGTGTGCCCTCCCGCCTGGTTGCCGGAGAACGGCTGTCCGAAGACGAGGCCTCGACGGTGTTCGAGGCCCTCCTGAGCGGCGAACTGGACGAGGCCCAGATCGGGTGCATCCTCTCGCTCATCCAGGCGCGGGGGGTGACGGTCGATGAACTCGTCGGCGCCGCGCGCGCGATGCGGGCCCATGTCACGCCCGTCCCCTTCACCCCTCGCGAGGGGGAGGTGCTGATCGACACCTGCGGAACCGGTGGCGCCGCAAAGACCTTCAATGTCTCGACCGCGGCGGCGATCGTCGCGGCGGCCTCCGAACCGCCCCCCGGTTCGGGGATTCGGCGGGTGGTTGTCGCGAAGCACGGGAATCGCAGCCGAACCGGGCGGGGATCCGCCGAGGTGCTCGCGGGGCTCGGGGTCAACATCGAGGCATCCCCGGAAGTTCAGGCCCGCTGCCTGAAGGAGATCGGGGTGTGCTTCAGTTTCGCGATGCGGCATCATCCCGCGATGCGGCACGCCGCGGGGCCCCGCCGGTCGCTCGGGTTCCCGACGCTTTTCAATCTGCTGGGCCCGCTCACCAACCCGGCACGTGCGCCCCGCCAGTTGTTGGGGGTCTATCGCGCGGAGTTCGTCGATCTCCTCGCCGCGGCGCTCGCGAGGCTCGGGTCCACCGCCGCCGCGGTGGTGCACGGGGCAGGGGGGCTCGACGAGGTTTCCACGCTCGGTCCCAGCGAAGCGGCGTGGGTGTGCGCGGGGCAGGTCCACTCCAGCGCGATCAGCCCGGACGGGATCGTCGCGCGGGGTTCGCTCGAAGACCTGCAGGCAAAGGATCTTGCGCACGGTGTGGACATCGTGCGGGGCGTGCTCGCGGGTGACGCGGGCCCGACGCGGGACATCGTTGTGCTCAACGCGGGCGTCGCCCTCGTGGTGGCGGGCATGGCGAGCGACCTCGGGCACGCGGTCGAACTCGCGAGCGCCGCGATCGACGCGGGCCGGGCCTCGCGCGTTCTGGACGATCTCGCGAAGCTCTCGCGGGCCTGAAGAGCCCCTCGCGGGCGGAAGGGCGGTGCGGATGCGGATCACGCTCATCGCGGCGATGGCGCGGAACCGGGTGATCGGTCGCGACGGCGGGCTCCCCTGGCGGCTGCCGGCGGATCTGCGCCGGTTCAAGGCGGTCACCCGCGGGCACCAGGTGGTCATGGGGCGGCGAACCTTCGAGAGCCTGCCCGGCCCCCTTCCCCAGCGGCGGAACATCGTCGTGACCCGGCAGCGGGACTATCAGGCGTCTGGTGTGACGGTCGTGCACTCACTCGAAGAGGCGATCGCGGATGCCGCGAGGCACGCGGGGTCGCCCGACGATCCTCTTTATGTGCTGGGGGGGGCGGTGCTGTACGCCGCAGCGTTGCCTTTCGCGGACCGGATTGACCTGACCCGGGTCGAGGCGGAAGTCGAGGGTGACACCTATTTTCCGGAGTTTGACGAGGGCGAATGGCAGGAGATCGAGCACCTCGAGCAGCCCGCGGACGCGGAGAACGCGTTCGGATTCCGGGTGTCGGTCCTCGAGCGTCTGGGCTCCCGCCGGATCGCGACGAACGCCCGATAACTGGGCGTGTGGTGCGGTTGTCCCGGATTTCGGGATCGGGAGGGGCTGGCAAGGTCCGAACTTCACTGTGTGCAACGAATTCCGGCGAAAAATCAAGGAGAGCGGGTTGCACCCCTGTCGGAGTGGAAATACGATCGTCGGCGTGGGGAGATACCCCGTCTGCAGATGAGCGATGGTTTCGCTCAACTTTCCTTGAGGAGATAGATGATGAAGAACGCTGTTGTTATGACTGCTGTTGCTGGCCTCGCGGCCGCCGCCTCGGCCCAGAGCGTCCAGCTCAACTTCTCGGCCGACGCCTCCGAGATCAATGTTGGCGATACCGTCAACTGGACCGTCAGCGCGGCCTTCACCGGCCTGAGCGCGACCGGCTACTTCGGTGGCTTCGTCGGCTCGTTCCTCGCGAGCGACGCGGGCCTGGGCGACGCTGGCAACTTCTCGAACCTGATGGCTGGCGAGGGCGTCCCCGCGACGGCCGCCGGCGCCGATGTGAACGACATCAATGTCTTCAACTCGGCCCTCCTCGGCACCGACGATCAGTCGATCGGTGATTTCTACACCTTCAGCGTCACCGCGACCGCTGAGGGCATCCTCGAGTACAGCGCCGTCGGCGTGGCGACCCTGTTCAACTCGGACTTCATCTTCGATCCCGCGATCGAGTTCTCGCAGTTCGAGGTCGTCAGCGATCGCGTGAGCATCGTTCCCGCCCCCGGCGCCGCGGCGCTGCTGGGCCTCGGTGGCCTCGTCGCCACCCGTCGCCGCCGCTAATCCCGGCTCGACGATCTGAGATTTCTCTCGAGACCCGGCCCGAAAGGGCCGGGTCTTCTTTTTGGGCGTATGAGGTCGGCAGCGGAACAGGCTTGTTCGGTCCTTTCAAAGACCAAATAGATCAGGACGCCAGAAATCTTCTAGTTTTCTCACGAATTCTGTTGTGCTCTGCGGCGGTTTTCCGGTAGGATCCCGGTGTCGTGAATCACGGAAACGGGGCTTTGGTCGGCCCTGGAGACAAGACACTTCTGTGAAACAGTTTGAGGAGATTCCCGTGAAGAACATTGCTATTCTCGCCGTCGCTGGCCTCGCCGCCGGTGCCGTCGCCCAGGGCGTGACCCTGAGCTTCAGCGCCAGCGCGTCCGAGGTGAATGTCGGCGACACCGTCAGCTGGACCGTTTCGGCTTCGTTCACCGGTTACAGCGATCCGACCGCCTACTTCGGTGGTTTCGTTGGAACCTTCGACGCGAGCGACGCGGGCCTGGGCACCTCGGGCAACTTCGCCAACCTGATGGCCGGCACGGGCACTCCCGCCGCCGCCAACGGTGCGAGCGTCGAGGCCGTCAACATCTTCAACGCGGCCCTGCTGCAGACCAACGACCCGGCCAACCCGATCGACATCTTCACCTTTGATGTCGTGACGAGCGGTGTGGGCGAGCTGAGCTACTCGGCCTCGGGTGTGTACACCGTCTTCGCTGATGACGGCATCTTCACCCTGGGTGATGAGTTCAGCACCGCGACTGTCAACAGCGACAGCGTGAGCATCGTCCCCGCCCCCGGCGCCGCGGCGCTGCTGGGCCTCGGTGGCCTCGTCGCCGCCCGTCGTCGCCGCTAATCTCGGCTGACGCAACCTGTCTCTGACCGGGCACCCGTCGTTCGCGGCGGGTGCCTGTCTTTTTAAGTGTTTGAGATTTGATCGGAGCTTCGCTGAAATCGGGTCGTCGCGGGATTTTTTGCGGCTTTTTGTTTGGTTTTTGAACGCATAATGAGAAAAAAACCACCTGATTTTGCCAGTTGCCTTGCAGATCTCCCGGGGCGTGGCATGTTTGCTCGGGTCACGAATTCAGTCGTTCGCGACACACCAGTCAGTCAATCGTGCAAATCTGCAAACTGTGAGGAGATCTCAAATGAAGAACATTGCCATCCTTTCGATCGCCGGTCTCGCCGCTGCTGCCACCGCGCAGAGCGTCACCCTCCACTTCGACATCGACGGCGACCCGCTGGGTGGCTCGGATGTCGTTGCTGACTCGGCCAGCTGGACCGTCTACGCCAGCTTCACCGGTTACAGCGATCCGACCGCGTACTTCGGCGGCTTCGTCGGCTCGTTCGACGCGACCGGCGACGGCGTTGCCTCGAACCTGCAGGCCCTCATGGCCGGCGAGGGTACCCCCGCTTCCGCCAACGGCGCCAGCGTTGAGTCCGTCAACATCTTCAACTCGGCCCTGCTGCAGACCAACGACGCCAGCAACCCGATCGCCATCTTCTCGTTCGACACCACCGGCACCACCAGCGAGCTGAGCTACAGCGCGACCGGCCTCGCCTCGGTGTTCCCGAACAGCGGCATCTTCTCGCTGCCCGACGAGTACACCAGCGTCAACATCATCAGCGACCGTCTGGTCATCCCCGCCCCCGGTGCGGCGGCTGTCCTCGGCCTCGGCGGCCTGGTCGCGACCCGTCGTCGCCGCTAATCCCGGCTGATCGACAGATCTGAGTATCTCTGCACCCGGGTCCCGCAAGGGGCCCGGGTGTTGTTTTTGGCATTCGACCGATCCGGTGCCGATTCTCCCTCGGCGGATCGAGACCGGGCCGGTATGCTCCCAAGAGGTCCGTACTCGTGCTCCGACCGATGGAGAGAGAGCGATGAAGAGCAGGCTATGGGTCAACGGCGCGATCGCGGGGCTCGCGGCCACCGCGGCCAGCGGGTCGGTCACGCTGTATTTCACCGCGGACGCGACGGACTACACGATCGGCGACACGCTGACCTGGACCGTCTCCGCGGCGTTCAGCGGGTACGACGATCCAACGGCGTACTTCGGCGGCTTCGTGGGGGATTTCCTCGCGAACGATCCGGGGTTCGGATCCGCCCACAGCTTCGAGAACTTCATGTCCTTCGAGGGGACGCACCCGGCCCCCAACGGGGCAAGCCTCAACGGCATCAACATCTTCAACGCGGCGTTGCTCGGAACGGACGATCAGAGCAACCCGATCCAGATCGCTCGATTCTCGGTGACAATGGACGCCGTGGGGAGCCTGTCTTACGACGCGTCGGGTGTGGTGACGATGTTCGCGGACGACGGTGTCCTGACGATCGGCGAGACGATCACCGATTTCGAGGTCGTCAGCAGCCGGGTCGTCTGGATCCCGTCCCCGGGGGCGATCGCTGTGCTCGCGTGCGGCGGGGCCTGGGGCGCTCGCCGGCGTCGCAGGTAGGCGTTTGATAGAGCAGACATGGCGGTGTCAGCATCGAATCGGGGCACATCCCTGCCCTCTTCCGGAAAGGACGCTGACCGATGCAGAGGATGGCACACTGGGGCGTGGTCTTGGGACTCCTCGCGGGGTACGCGTCGGCACAGTCCGTTTCATTGCACTTCGACGCGGATCGCGAGTTCGCGTTTCGCGGCGATGTGGTGACATGGACCGTCTACGCGAGCTTCACGGGGTTCGACGATCCGACGGCGTACATCGGTGGTTTCGTCGGTGACGCGTGGGTCGAGGGCAGCGACGCTCGGGTTGTCTCGTTCGAGAACCTGATGAGCGGCGCCGGAGCGAGCCCTCGCTTCGTCGGAGGGCACCTCAAAGGCATCAACATCTTCAACACCGCCTTGCTCGGGACCAACGATCCGTCCAATCCGATCCCGATCTTCCGTGTCGGGACCGAGATCGAGACATTCCTCGCGACCAATATGAACGCGGGCGGGACAATCTCGGTGCTCGCGAACGATGACCTGCTCACCGAGCCCACGCTCTTCGCCGAATTCACGGTGACGAGCGATCTGGTCAATCTGCCCGGTCCAGGGGGCGCGTGCGTCCTCGCGGTCGGGTGTGGACTTGCGGGCCGTCGCCGCGCGGGTTGATGCTGTGCATCACCCGCCCCGCTCCCGGTCCTTGAGCTTGCGCTCGAGGTAGTGGATGTCGATCCCGCCCTTGGTGAACCCGCCGTCGGCCATCATCTCGCGGTGCAGCGGGATGGTCGTCTTGATCGGGCCCACCTGGAACTCCTCGAGTGCCCGCGCGGTGCGCCGGATCGCGGCGTCGCGGTCGGGCCCGTGCACGATCAGTTTCGCGATCATCGAGTCGTAGGTGGGGGGGACGCTGTAGCCCGGGACGACATGGGTGTCCATGCGCACGCCGGGCCCGCCCGGGATGTGCCAGGTCTCGATCTTCCCGGCGCTGGGCATGAAGTTCTTCGCGGGGTCCTCCGCGTTGATCCGGCACTCGATCGCGTGCCCGCTGATCTTGATGTCCTTCTGCTTGAACGGGAGGGGCTCGCCCGCGGCGACGCGGATGCCCGTCTGCACGATGTCCACGCCCGTGATGAGCTCGGTCACCGGGTGCTCGACCTGCACGCGCGTGTTGACCTCGAGCATGTAGAAATCGCCCGTGCCGTCGAGCAGGAATTCGACCGTCGCGGCCCCGGCATACTCGGCGCTCTTGATCAGCCGCGCCGCGGCCTCGCAGACGCCGTCGCGCTTTTTCTTGTCGACCAGCGGCGCGGGGGCTTCCTCGATGAGTTTCTGGTGCCGGCGCTGGGTGGAGCAGTCCCGCTCGTAGAGGTGGACTGCGTTGCCGTGCTTGTCGCCCAGCACCTGCACCTCGACATGGCGCGCGTGCTCGAGGAACTTCTCGATGAAGACCGACCCGTCGCCGAAGGCGGCCTGCGCCTCCTGCTGCGCCTGCTGGAGGTTCGAGCGGAGCGAGGCCTCGTTGTGGCACACGCGCATGCCGCGCCCGCCGCCCCCGGCCGCGGCCTTGATGATGACGGGGTACCCGATCTCCGACGAGATCTCCGCCGCCTCGTCCGGATCGCTGACCGCGCCCTCCGACCCCGGGAAGATCGGCACCTTCGCGGCCTTCGCGAAGGTCTTCGCCTCGACCTTGTCGCCCAGGCGGCGCATCGCCTCGGGGCTGGGCCCGATGAACTCGATCTTGCAGTCGCGGCAGATCTCGCTGAACTCCGCCCGCTCGCTCAGGAACCCGTACCCTGGGTGGATCGCGTCCACATCCGCGATCTCCGCGGCGGAGATGATGCGGGCGATGTTGAGGTACGAGTCCTTCGCGGGCCCCGCTCCGATGCAGATCGCGCGGTCCGCGAGGCGGAGATAGGGCGCGTCCTTGTCGGCCTGCGAATAGACGCAGACCGCCTCGACGCCCAGCTCGTGGCAGGCACGGATGATGCGGAGAGCGATCTCCCCCCGGTTGGCGATGAGGACGCGTTTGAACATGGCAGAGCCTCGCGCGGCGTGCGGTGGGATGCCCCCCCGCACCGGTGCGCTCAGGGAGATCAGGAGGGGCGGACCATGAACAGGGGCTGGCCGAACTCGACCGAGTCCCCGTTCTTCACGCAGACCTTCTCGACGGTGCCGCTGATCTCGGCCTTGATCTCGTTGAAGACTTTCATCGCCTCGACGATGCACACCACCGAGCCCTCGGAGATCGACCCGCCCGCGCTCACGAACGGGGCGCTGTCGGGGTTGGGCGCGGAATAGAAGGTGCCGACCATCGGGGATTCGATCGCGACCAGCCCATCGTCGGACGGCGCCACCTCGCCGTTGCTCGAGCCGCCGCTCGCGGGCGCGGCGGGGGCGGCCTGCGGTGCGGGCGCCGCGTAGCCCATCGGCTGCGCGGGGTAGACGACCTCGGGCCCGTTCCGCCCCCGGCGGACCGTGACCTTCTCTTCCTGGTCGCGCAGGTCGAGCTCGGTCAGGTCGTTCTCGACCATGAGCTTGACGAGTTCCTTCAGCTTGCGGATATCGATCATAAAGTCCTCCCCCTCGCCGCACGCGCTGCGCCGCGGCGGGGATGTTCAGGTCAGATCGTCGCCCACTCGATGTCCCTGGGCAGGCTGGAGAGATTCTTGCGCCCGCGGGCGGTCACGGCGTAGTCGTCCTCGATCCGCACGCCACCGACCCCGGGCAGATATATCCCGGGCTCGATGGTCACGACATGCCCCGCCTCGAGCGCCTCGCGTTGCGAGAACTTGCCGAGCCTGGGCGATTCGTGGACATCCATCCCCAGCCCGTGCCCCAGCCCGTGGGCGAACTGCTCGCCGTACCCCGCATCGGTGATCACCTTCCGCGCGATCGAGTCGAGTTCGGCGCCGGTCACCCCCGGCTTGATCGCGGCGGCGGCCGCCTCGTGCGCCTCCAGCACGATCCCGTACACCTCGCGCATGGGCCTGGGCCAGCGACCGAGCGCGAAGGTCCGCGTCATGTCCCCGTTGTACCCCGCGCGTCGGGCGCCCCAGTCGATCAGCAGCGTCTCGTTACCGCGGATCTTGACCGGCGCGGGGCGGTAGTGGGGGTGCGACCCGTTCGCGCCCGAGGCGATGATCGTCCCGAAGGCGGGCCCGTCGGCGCCGCGCGTCTTCATCTGGTATTCGAGCTCGGCGCAGAACTCGAGCTCCGTCATCCCGGGATGCAGGTACTCGAGCGCCGCGAGCAGCGCCCCTTCCTGCAGCCGCACCGCATCGCGGATCAGGCGGATCTCCGTCTCGTCCTTGACGCGGCGGAGATTCAGCACGAGGCCGGTCGTGGGCACGAAGGAGCGAACGGGCACGCGTTTCGCCTTGCACGCCGCTCGCAGCGCCGCGTCGTCGGTCAGGCTGAAGTGGTCACCCTGCAGCGCGAGCCCGTCGAGGCGGCCCGCCTCGTGCAGATCCGCGAGCACCCGCGCGACCGCTTCGGTCATCGATCCGTCCCGCATGACGACCTTCGCGATCGGCGCGAAGGGCTCGAGTTCCTCGCGGTACCGCCCGTCGCTGACGATCGTGGGCTTGCCGGGCCCGACGATCAGGAAGCTGTCGCCGCCCAGGAACCCCGTGAGATACCCGACATCGACGGGGTTGGAGATCAGCGCATGGCTCACGCCCAGCCTGCGGCACGCGGCGCGGAGAGCGCTCAGCCGCGTCCGCGCGAGCGCGTGCGCTCGCTGCTGGGCCTTGGTGGGAGTGTTCCGTGCGCGCTTTGCCATGGGCGTCCATGATAGGCGGAACCGCTGTTCACCGCCTGTTCCCGGGCGTTCACGCGTGCCACGCATTGTGCGCACGAAAAACCCCCGGCTCGAGAGCCGGGGGCGATCCGAGGCGCGTGCGGCATGGAACCCGCCGCGCTCGTGGGGTCGCGAAGCGATCGGGTCAGTCGCAGCCCCCGGTGAAGGCATCGACGAACAGGCCCACATCCGCGAGGTCAACGGCGCCGTTCCCGTCGAGATCCGCGCCCAGCCGAGCGTCGATCGCGAGCATGACGAAGGTCTGGACATCGCCCAGATCGAGCACGCCCGACAGGTCGAGATCCGCGGGGCACGCGTCCCCGATGTCGAGCCCGTGGAGCGACGCGACGGGCTCACCCACCTGAACGGTGCGGAGGACCGCCCCGGTCTCGAGGTCCATCTCAAGCAGTTCGCCCGACGAGTCCGCGACGAGGACGCTGCCGCCCACGAGGGCCGTGAGACCCGTCGCATCGGAGCCCACGAAGTGGTCCTGGAAGTAGAGCCCGTTGAACTCGTCGTAGCGGTAGATCTTCCCGTTCAGCGAGCCGAGCACGACGGTCAGCCCCGAGAAGCTCATCGAGTTGATCGCGCCCCCGCAGGCGGCGAAGAACTGGAAGTTGTTGCCCGCGAAGGCGTCGGCGAGCGGCGCGCGCTCCGCGATGGTGTTCAGCCCGCCGTAGTACAGGTTGCCCCAGTGCACGCCCAGGCTCGTGACCTGCCCGAACACCGTCGTCACGCTGTCCACCAGCGCGCCGGTCGCCGGGTCGAGTTTCTGGATCTCCCCGTCGGTGTCAGCCGCATAGAGCCAGGTCCCGTCGGTCGAGAGCGCCGCGGCGTCCACGGATGCGACAAACGAGTCCACGACGGTGTTCTGATCGAGGTCGAGGACGATGATCACGCCCTCCCCGTCGCTGTAATAGAGGCGCGACCCGATCCGGGTCATCGCTTCGACAGAGGGGCCCGCGAAGGTCCGGAATGTGACGCTGCCCGATTCCGTGTCGTAATCGAAGAGCTTGCCGGTGGTCGTGCCGACGAGGACGGTGTCCGCGGATGCCGAGGCGGCGAGGCCCGCGAGGGCGGCGAGGCTGATCGAGGCGAGGCGTTGCATGGTGTGCTCCCTGTTGCGTGGGGGTCGTGGGGGTCTCTCGCTCGGCGGGCGTTCGTGTTCGCGGGTCCGTCCCGCATCCGCCTTGCGACACATGCATGATGTCCGCTGCGCGCAGGGTCACAACCCATCTCTTCGAAGGGGTTGAGGACGGGGCCGGGTGGGTTTAGTCCAGCGGGCGGGGGGGGAAACGCCCGATGAACCGGGCGAGCAACTCGGCGCGGGTCGACGCGTCGAAGTGCCGGTACAGGCGCGTCGCGTGCTCGTGCACCGTGGGCTTGCTCAGGCCCATCTCCGCCGCGATTTCCTTCTCGCTGAGCCCCTTGAGCAGGTACCCCAGCACCTCGCGGGGCCTGGGGGGCAGATCGCGGAGTCCGGGCTCGGCGCCCGATGCGAGCGCACCGCCCACGAGTGTCGCGATCTGGTCGTGCAGCAACGCGAGCAGGCGGCGCTCCCGGGGGGTGAACCCGGGCTCGCCCACCGCGCGGTGCACCCACAGGGTGCTCACCGTTGCCGCCTTGGGCATCTGGCGGATCGAGAAGATGTAGTCGTCGATCCCGCACACGCGGTGCACCTCGTTGAACGCGCGGGATCGCGCCCAGACCGCGGTGCCCCCCCAGATCGCGTCGCGCGTGAGGGTCACGCCGCGCTCCCGCTCGCGCCCGAACATCTTGGTGATCACGGGATACTCGGGCTTCTGCTCCGCCGGGCCCTTCGCGGCGTAATCGCGCCAGCGGCGTTCCGCGTCGGCGTTCGCCCAGCCCGTGCGCCACAGGCCCACCGCCTCATCGGGCTCGCCCGATCCGAGCCCGGTCAGCTCCGACGCGATGACGACCTGCGCATCCAGCAGGCCCTGGAGCCCCTCGTTGAGGCGTTCCGCCCAGCCCACACGATCGCTCCCGAGTTCGAGGCACTCGCCGAGCAGGGCCGTGCTCTTCATGACATCCGCCGCGCGCACGCGGCCCGATCGTTTCATCGATCTGCTCCTGCCGGACACCCTACCTGTCCGTGGGTGGGTTGCCAAGCCGATCTATGCTACTGGTCCGTCCGAGAATTCACCCCGCGCCCCGATGGCGCCGGAGAGCACCATGATCCGTCTATCCAACGACATCGCGTACCTCAGCCTCGAGATCGGTTTCGAGGCGGATATCCCGACCTATTCCGGAGGCTTGGGCGTCCTCGCGGGCGACACGCTGAAGGCCGCCGCGGATGTGGGCCTGCCCTATGTGGGCGTCACGCTGCTCTACAGGGGGGGCTATTTCAGCCAGAAACTGGGGCCCGACGGGGGGCAGACCCCCGAGCCCCACCCGTGGAACCCGGAGAGCGTGCTCCGACCCATGACCCCGCGCATCGTCGTCCCCATCGACGGACGGGAGGTCGTCATCAGGGCGTGGCGCCTCGACATCCACGGCGTCAACGGGCACATCGTCCCCGTCTATTACCTCGACAGCGACCTGCCCGAGAACGACGACGCGGCGCGCCGGATCACCGACCGTCTCTACGACGGCGGGCCCGACCACCGCATCCGCCAGGAGGCGATCCTGGGCATCGGCGGGCGCCGGATGCTGCGCGCAATCGGGCACGATGTGAAGACCCTGCACATGAACGAGGGGCACGCGTCGTTCCTGTGCATCGAGCTGCTGAGCGAGTACTTCGCCCGCGTCCGCGAGCAGACGGGGAAGAGCGCCCACCTCGACGCCGCCGCGGTCGCGCATGTCCGCCACAAGTGCGTGTTCACGACCCACACCCCCGTCGAGGCGGGGCACGACCGCTTCGCGATCGAATCCGTGCGCGCGATTGTGGGCGATCATCCGCTGTTCGAACGGCCCGACCTCTACGGCGAGAGCTCCGCGAACGGGGGCGGCGTACTCAACACCACCCGCCTCGCGATGAATTTCTCGAAGTTCTCCAACGCCGTCGCCCGCAAGCACGGGGAGATCAGCCGGAAGATGTTCCCGGGCTACCCCATCCGCTCGATCACGAACGGGATCCACGCGACGAGCTGGGCGAGCCCCCGCGTGCGCGCGCTCTTCGACACGCACATGCCCCTGTGGAGACACGATAACCACGACCTGCGCCTGGCGCACGCGATCCCCGACAAGGACCTGTGGGAAGCTCACAAGGGCGAGAAGGCGGACATGCTCCGCGCCGTGACGGAGCGGACGGGGGTCGAACTCGACCCCAACGCGCTCACCGTCGTCTTCGCGCGGCGGATGACGGACTACAAGCGCCCGGGCCTGGTCTTCGCGGACCCCGACAGGCTGCGGTCGATCGCGAAGGATGTCGGCCCGATCCAGTTCATCTTCGCGGGCAAGGCCCACCCCCACGACGGGCGGGGGCAGGAGATCATCCGCAACATCCACCGCGCCGCGCGCGACCTCGAGGGTGAGGTTCCCGTCGCGTTCTACCCCGATTACGACATCGAGATCGCGCGCCACCTCGTCGCGGGCGCCGATGTCTGGCTCAACAACCCCCGTCCCCCGCTCGAGGCGTCGGGCACCAGCGGCATGAAGGCCGCGCTCAACGGCGTGCCCAGCCTCTCCACCCTCGACGGCTGGTGGCTCGAGGGCTGGGTCGAGGGCGTGACGGGCTGGGCGATCGGCACCGAGCAGGAAGCGCCGGAGAAGGGCCCGCTGCTCGACGAGTACGACCTCTCCCACGCGGAGGCGATCTACGAGAAACTCGGGAAGGCGATCCTGCCGCTCTATCGGCGCGACCGCCCCGAGTGGATCCGGGTCATGAAGAACGCGATCGCACTCAACGGGTCGTATTTCACCACGCAGCGCATGGTCAGCGAGTACGCCCTCCGGGCGTACACGGCGTAGGGGCCTGCAGAGCCCGCACCCCGCCGATCGGACGGGGTGCGGACGCGGCGCACGAAAAAGGCCGGCATCGGCGCCGGCCCTTGGTGAGGTCGTGTTCAGAGATTGCTCCGGCTCAGCGCAGCCGCTTTGCGGCTTCCTCGAGCAGCGGCACCGCGAGTTCGAGATTCTCGACGCTCTCGCCCAGGTCCCCGTCCGCGGCGGCGGACCAGGCGCGGTTGACCTTCCGCTCGCCTCCCGCGAACGCGTCCATCACATTCGCGTATTTCGCGAGCCCGCCCCGCGCGACGATGACATCGCGCGCCTCGGGGAAGTTGGCGAGGTGGGTCTGTTGCAGCTCGCCAACACGCTCGACGATCTCCGCCATCCGCGCCTTGTCGGACTGCATCGCGAGCACATCCGCGTGGACGCTCTTGATCTCCGCGATCGCGGCCGCGAGCGAGTCCACCGGGTCCGCGGCGCCCTTCTTGAGCTGCCCGTTCCCGCTGAGCACCTTCTGCCCAAGCCCGCTCAGCGTCAGAACGATGACAGAGCCCAGGAAGTACCACTTGTGGCTCCACCGCGCGAAGCTGAACTCCGCGAGGTGGACGCGGCGGACGAGGGGCTCGCCGTCGTCCTGCCGGGCGGACATCGCGCCGACCACCTCGGGGGTCAGCTCGGTCCCGGCGGGCCACTGGGGGCCCTCCCCGCCGTCACGCGGGACATCGGGGCCCGCGGGGCTCGCGAGGACCGCGTACCCGTTCGGCCCCTTCTTCTCCTCGTTCGCGCTGCGGTAGAGCTCCGCGTCGAGCGTCGTGGGCACGAAGTACGCCGCGACGGCGCTCACCGCTCCGACCCCCACACAGATCCAGATGATCATGCCAAGCAAAGACTTCATCGCGTGATGCTCCGATCAGCCCATCGAGAGCTGGATGATGTTGATGATCAGCGCCGGGACGGCCTCGCCCACGATCAGCCCCGCGGCGATCGGGACGCCCCATTCCTCGGTGAACCGCCTCCCCTTTGCCATCGTGGTGAACATGCTCAGCACGCACCCGAGCCCGTAGGTCGCGATGTAGATGAACGGGAGATAGACCGAGAGGCCCACGAGCACGCCCAGCCCAGCGAACCCACCCAGCCCGAGCAGGACGCCCATGAGCCCGCCCATCGCGTAGAGGGCGTAGGGCAGATCGCCGCCCTGCACGCCCAGGATCACGCTCCGCAGCGCGTCCGCCTGGGCCGCGGGGACCTCGACCCCGCCCAGCTCGTTGGTCTGCGCGATGAGGAGCACCGTGAGCATGCTGATCGCGGGCCCGAGCCCGACGACGAACAGCTCGATGGTCTGCTGCTTGATGGGCTTCGAGCCCACCAGGTAGCCCACCTTCAGATCGCCCATCATGTCCGCGGCGAGGGTGATCGCCGTACAGAGCGCAACCCCCAGCAGCACCGACGCGAGGACCTGCCCGGTGCCCGCTAAGAGCATCACGAGCACGACGGTGACGAGCGCGAGCCCCGAGATCGGGCTCCAGTCCGTCATGCCGGTGCACTGCGCGATGATGACGCCCGCGAACCAGATCCACAGCGCGCCCACGATCGCGATGATCGCCGCCCGCGCGTGGTGGGGGAGCGAGGAGAGCCAGCCCTTCTTCATCCCCAGGTCGCTGTAGACCGACTGCTTCTTCTCGTCGTCCCAGGTGAGCCAGGTCTCGCGCGCCGCCTCGCTCGCGAACCCGATCGTCTGACCGTCGACCTCCACCACCTCGACCGCCGGATCGACCGCGACCTCGCGGTACGGCTGCGTCACGGGGCAGAACGAGTTGATCGGGCGCTCGGTCATCATGTCCGCCGCGAGGAACAGCATCGCGATCCCGCCGATCGCGATGAACACGATCGGGCCCAGGCCCATCTCGTCCCGGCTGCCCTTCGCGATCGCGCCCCCGGCGCCGCCGCCCGCGATGGACTTGAAGGCCGCGAGGATCGCGGGCAGCGCCGCGACCACGCCCATCATCGCGCCGCCCAGCAGCATGCCGATGCCCAGGGGCTTGCCGATGACGGTCCGCGCCCAGTTCGCGAGGTTGCCCGGGTCGACATTCGAGGGGAGCCAGCCCAGGTTGTAGGTGATCGGGTTGACGATCACATACGCCAGGATGCCGCCCACGAGGACCATCAGGCCCGGGCGTCCGGTGATATACCCGGCACCCAGCGAGAGCGGCGTGATCGCGAACACCAGCGCGAACTGCCCCGGGATGCCCAGAATCCGACCCACATCGATCGAGTGATCGTCGATCGCGAGGTCGGGTCGCCCGTCCTTGTCGTGATCCACATGGTCGATGAGCTCGTTGGAGTTCTTCTTGTACGACGCCGGCAGGCGGACATTGAAATCCTGGTACCCGAAGATCGGGTCGTTGGGCCAGCCATAGGCGCCCTTCGTGATCGACGACCACTGCGGCGGCGGCGCGAGCTTGTCAGCCGGGAGCGGTTCCCCGTTGGGGCCCATCTTCCCCTCGTCGGGCGAAATCCCCGCGCTGATGCGGTACACCTGCTTCGCGAGCGCGTCGCTGTGCCCCCGCCCCGGGTTCGCCTCGATCGTCGCGTCGATCTCCGCGAGCCGGGCGAGCTTCGCCTCCCGCTCGGATTCGTCCTGGAGGGTCGAGATCTCCCGCAGCAGGATCGCGCGATTGTGCAGCGCCTCGCCCCGCGCGAGGATGTCCGCGGGGGCGCTCTTTGACTCGAGCCACTCGTGCATCTCGTACGCGCGAGCCGCGGTGGTTTCGTCGATCCGACCCTGCTCGACGAGCACGCCCAGCGGCGAGTCGGGATCGACCGCGAACCCCTGCTCCGTGTCGGGGGCGGGGGTGACATCCCCGCTGCGGATCTCGACAGGGTTGGGGATGTTGGGCAGCGCCGCGGGGAGGTAGACCGCCGCGCCGATCAGCACGCCCAGGATGAGCACGAGGAACTTCTGGATGCCCGCGCCGGGGCTCTTGAGGATCGTCGAGACGCCCACGGCGCTCGGGAAGCGGAGACGGTCGATGTCGATCATCTGCTTGCGCAGCGGGATGATGAACACGCAGCCCATGATCGCGCCCGCGATCGACGCGAGGGTGAGGAGCCAGAAGTTCGCGTCCGTCCAGGTCAGCGTGAAGCCCAGCAGGATCAGCACCGGGACCGTGAAGATCACGCCCGAATTCGAGGTGTTCACCGCGCTCGCGACGGTCTGCACGATGTTCGTCTCGACGATCGTGCCCCGGCGCAGGATTTTCAGGATCCCGAACCCCAGCACCGCCGCGATCGCCGACCCGCCGATCGTGAACCCGATCTTCAGACCCGCGTAGGTGATCGACGCGTTCATCACCACGCCGATCAGCACGCCCACGACCACCGCGAGCAGCGTGACCTCCCGATACCCCCGGCTCGGGGGCACCGGCGCGCCGCGACGGGACCCGGGCTCGTCGCCACCCGGTTCCATCGGGATCGTCGCGCCGAGGTCTCCCGGCGCGGCCGCGCGCTGACCGTTCGTGTCGAGCCCGGGTCGTTCAGACGGCGTCTCTGACATGCATTCGCTCCCTGCGTCCATCGCCCGGCGTGCGCACACCGGATCGTGTTCTGCAGGGTACACGATGAGCACGCCCCGGTGGGGCGGTTCCGCATCAGGGCAACGCGCACGACGCGCACGAAAAAGGGCGGCGCCGTGCCGCCCCTTGCGTGGACAAACTCAGATCGAGACCGAGCCGAATCAGATCGAGGTCAGCTTGCGACCGATCCGCCGGCGCCGGTTGATGATCTTCCGGCCGCTCTTGGTCTTCATCCGGGCGCGGAATCCCGACTTGCGGATCTTCTTGATCTTGCTCGTGCGACGAGGGTAGTGAATCGCCATCGGAAGCCTCCCGGAAACAGCCCGGCACCACAGGCCGGGCCGCAACGATAGACCCCCTCACCTGCTGCGACCACCCCGCGCGAGCCCGATCCGGCGCGATCGGCGCCGCCTCGGCGCACCGCGGCTGGGGCGGGGTCCGTCCCGAACGAGTTATCCAGACCTTGAAGACGACAGAAGTCCTGCCATCGCTTGGTTTTTGCGTGATCGCCGGGCCTCAAAACCGTATTCTGTCCCGAGTGCAACAACGCACGACCGGATCCCGTCCAACCGGTGGACGGGACGGGTTTCGAACGGTCTCCGGGTTCGCTCCACGGCCGGCAGGTTCGCCGTCCGGAGAGCCTCCTCGGTGTGACCTCCACCCACCCGGCGTCGCGGCGTGTCCCCCTTTTCGTGGGGAGGGGGCGGCGCCACGACGCGGGCGGAGGGTCCGCGATGGACGACATTCTCGCCGACGCGCAGCGCACGCTGGGTGTCGAGTTCAGGGCGATCGAGCATCTTGAACTCGCTCTGCGTCACGCCTCCCATTCCGAATGCCGCCTCGATTCCAACGAGCGGCTCGAATTCCTGGGCGACGCCGTTCTGGGCATGGTCGTCTGCGAGCGCATCTTCGAGCGCTTCCCCGAGGCGCTCGAGGGGGAGATGACCAAGATCAAGTCCACCGTCGTCTCGCGCAAGACCTGCGCCGACATCGCCGAGAAGATGGGCCTCGAACAGCTGCTCGTGCTGGGCAAGGGGATGCAGACGCAGGATCGCCTGCCCCGCTCGCTCGCGGCCGCGGTGCTCGAGGCGGTCATCGCCGCGGTGTACCTCGACCAGGGCTTCCACGCGACCAAGGCGTTCCTCGTCCCGCTGCTCGATCCGTACATCGAGGAGGCGGAACGGAGCGGGCACCAGCAGAATTTCAAGAGCGTCCTCCAGCAGCACGCGCAGGCGGCATTCGGGGAGTCCCCCATCTACCGCGTCCTCGACGAGAAGGGCCCGGACCACGCGAAGGCGTTCAAGGTCGCGGTCGAACTCGCGGGCGAGGGCTTCCCCGCCTGCTGGGGGCAGTCCAAGAAGCAGGCGGAGCAGCAGGCCGCCGAATCGGCGCTCCACAAGATGGGCGTCCTCATCCGGGACGAGAACGGGCGTGTTCGTGTCGTCGACGACGGCATGGCGCTCTCCGACTGATACCCGCGGCATCCGCGCAACGAAAAACCCCACGCGTCGCGTGGGGTTCTCGGCAGATTTCGTGATCCCGTTCACCCGTGGATCAGGGCTTGAGATCGACCACCACGGGAAGGTGATCGCTCACCGCGCTGTCGTCGGGATAGAGCCCCCACATCGCGAGGCGGTCAGGGTCGATCAGCCGCGTGTCGAGCGCGAACGCCTGCGCGACGCGGGATTCGCCCGTGACGAACCAGTCGAGCCGCCCGGGCCCGAAGTACCCGTTGTCGTCGCGCCAGGTGTAGA
>DLBY01000060.1:0-9594 GCA_002480345.1 Phycisphaerales bacterium UBA7812
CTTCCGATCTGCACGAGTTCGGCAAGACGCTGGTCAAGTACGCGAGCCGGACGAGCCGGCTCGAGCATGTCTTCATCAGCGCCGGCGGCGCGCTGGCGAACGAGAACGCGATCAAAATCTGCTACCAGAAGCACGCGCCCGCGAGCCGGGTCATCGCGTTCAAGCACTGCTTCATGGGTCGCACGGTGACGATGAGCCAGATCGGTGACTCCGCCGGCAACCGGCAGGGCATCCCGCTGTCCACCCAGGTCGATTACATGGGCTTCTGGAATGACGAGGCCGCGGAAAAGGTGGGCGGCAAGGACGCCTTCATCGACCACGAATGCTGGAGGCTCAAGGAGCTGTTCACGCGGTACCCCCGCCAGCACGCGTGCTTCATCTTCGAGCTCGTGCAGGGTGAGGGCGGGTTCACGACCGCGCCGCGCGAGTTCTATGTCCGCCTGATGGAGATGTGCAAAGAGCACGGCGTCGCGGTGTGGGCCGACGAGGTGCAGTCGTTCGGGCGCACCGAGCAGATGTTCGCGTTCGAGCACTTTGATCTGGGTGAGTATGTCGATGTCGTGACGGTGGGCAAGAGCACGCAGGCGTGCGCGACGCTGTACACGGCGGACTACAACCCCAAGCCGGGCCTGCTCAGCGGCACCTTCATGGGCGCGACCGCGGAGTTCGCGGTGGGCAAGCGCGTGCTCGAGTTGATGGAGTCCACAGGCCTGTACGGCGACGACGGGCTCGCGGCGCAGCACCACAAGGCCTTCCTGGCGCAGGTCGACGCCCTCAAGGCGAAGCACCCCGACTGGTTCCCGGAGGTTCCCTTCATCACCGGGCACGCGGGGGGCGTGGGCGGCATGATGCGCTTCACCCCCTTCGGCGGCGAGAAAGCGAAGATCGGCAAGCTCTGCAAGGTCCTCTTCGACGAGGGCATCGTCGCGTTCTACAACGGGCACGGGCCCTTCCATGTCCGCTTCCTGCCCCCGCTGGGGTGCATGAAGACGGGCGATTGGCCCATGGTCTTCGAGATCATCGAGCGTGCGATGGCGAAGGTCGCGGCGGGCTGACCGAGCGCCCCCCCCCCGGTGAACGGTCGGGCCGAAGCCGCGGGTGAAACCCCGGGACCCCTCGACCGTACCATCGTCGTATGAACACGATCCGCTTCGTGGTGCTGTCTCTGTTGTGCGCCGTCGCCTCGCTGTGCGCCGCCGGTCCCGTCGAGATCTCCTTTTCCATCGAGACGGGTCTCGAACTCGACGGGACGCTGCTGCTCCCCGAGGGGGAAGCGCCGGAAGCGGGATGGCCCGCGGTTCTGCTGCTCGCGGGGTCGGGGCCCACCGATCGGAACGGGGACCAGGGCCCGATCGTCACCGGTGTGCTCCAGCAGATCGCCGACGATCTCGCGGCATCGGGGATCGCCTCGCTCCGGTACGACAAGCGGTCGGTCACCCGGTATGCGCGCGACTATCCGCCGCTCGAGGAACTCGCGGCGTTCTTCCGCTTGCAGCGGTTCGTCGACGATGCGCAGCGGGGCATGTCGCTGCTCCGGAAGCGAAGCGAGATCGACCCCGCCCGCGTCGGGGTGGTGGGGCATTCGGAGGGCGCGGTGCTCGCGTTGATGCTCGCGAACGGGGAGGACCCGCCCGCGGCCTCTGCTTTGCTCTGCGGGCCCGGGCGTCCCATCGCGACGATCCTGCGGGAGCAGATCTTCGCCCAACTCGACGCCTCCCCGGAACCCACCAGGTCGGAGCAGAAGGCGATCTTCGATGAGGCGATGACCGCGATCCGGGACGGCGAGCCACTGCCCAACCCGCTCCCCGCGTGGTCGCGGACGATCTTCAATGTCACGACAACAGGGATCCTGCGGGATTATCAGACGACGGACCCGCTCTCGCTCGCCCGCGGCGCAAAGGGCCCGATCCTCGTGCTCAACGCGGGCGCGGATATCCAGGTCTCGGTAGAGCGGGATCACGAGCCGCTGGCGGAAGCGGTCGCTTCGCGGGAGGGCGCGTCCAGCCGCGCGGTGATCATCGACGGCGCGAGCCACAACCTCAAGGCGGTCGAGAAACCCAGCGATCCGGGCTATGCCGGCCCGGTCGTGCCCGGGGCGCTCGACGCCCTCCGCGGCTGGCTCCATGATGCCTTGGGTTCAGAGCCCGCGAACCCGTCCGAGCCTTGAGATGCGCTGCGACGCTGGATATCCCCCGATTTGGGTTGATCGAGGCGCGTGAGTGGATATTCTCGGTTGTCGGGCGGGGGCGGTTCACCAGCGGGGGATCCGTCGAGCCTGATTCCGAAGACACGGGGAAGGGGCATCATGAAGTGCACGCAGATCATCGGTGCCGCGGTCGCGGCGGGTTCGGTTTCGCTCGCGATCGCAGGCGGTGCCGTCGGCACGGGCGGGCTGTTGCTCGAGTCCTCGTTCAACCCGGCCGAGGGCGGGTCGATGAACTCGATCGGGTTCAACACGCAGACCGATGAGGTGTTCGTGCACTTCAACGGGAGCGCGTCGATCCATGTTTACGCGACCGACGGGACTTTCCTGCGCACGATCCCCAAGCCCGCGCCGGGTGGCAATGACGACGACATGGACTTCGCGTCCGTCCCCGTCGATGTCGGCGGCGTGGTCGTTCCCGCTCATTCACTGCTGATCGTCGAGAACGACTCGGATCCGCCCCGGATCTACGCGGTCGATCCGTCGGACGGCACGGTGCTCGCGCAGCAGGCGTTCGAAGGCGCGGCGGTCGGACAGTGGACCGGCGGCGGGTACAGCCTCGCGCGGGGGACCTTCTTCACCTCGGACTGGAACCGCAATTTCATCCAGGAGGTCGACGCGTCGGACGGGACGATCCTAGGTGAGTTCCCGATCCGCCCCGCCGGGTCGCCCGCGTGGGATTTCTTCTACAGCGATCTCGAGGTGCTCGACGCGGACGGGAATCTGTATCTCGTGAGCGACTCGCAGACCTCGATCCGCGCGATGAGCCCGACCGGCGTGTGGGGGGGCGATTTCCAGGTCGGGTCGCTCGGTGTCTCGGGCATGTCGGGCATCGCGATCGATGACGAGACGGGCGAGGCGTGGATCTCGAGCCAGAACGGGAATGTCTACCGCCTCTCGGGGTTCCCGCCCGATGGGTGCGTGATCGCGGACCTCGCGCCCCCGCTCGGCGTGCTCGACCTCAACGATGTCGGCGGGTTCGTGAGCGCGTTCCTGTCCCAGCAGCCCATCGCGGATCTCGGTGAGCCGTTCGGTATCTGGGATCTGGGGGACATCCTCGCGTTCATCGACGCCTTCCAGGCGGGTTGCCCCTGACGCGCTCTCCGCCCGCCCTCCTCTCTTCTGGGGGGTGGCTCGCGGGGACGGTTGCGAGAGTCAATCGCTTGCCGCGTGACGGGGGTTCTCCCCGATCCGTGCGGGTCATCGGTCCGACCTATGGTCGGGTATGTATGTGATCCGACGGGCGAAGGTGGACGACGCGACGACGCTGCTCAAGCTGGCGAAGATGGTCCATTTCATCAACCTCCCGCCGGACAAGGAGATCATCACCCAGAAGATCGTCCACTCGCGGAACTGCTTCCTGAAGCTCGCGAACGCGCAGGCGGAGCTCGAGCCCGAGCCGCTCCCCCAGTCGATCGTGGGCATCGGGGACGAGCGGACGACGATCGAGGGGCTCGGGGTCTCCGCGGCGCGGTCCGACCTGTTCGTGTTCGTGCTCGAGGATACGACCAGCGGGAATGTGCTGGGCACCAGCCAGACGCTCGCGAAGATGGGCGGCCCGGGCAATCCGAACTTCTCCTTCCGCCTCGAGAAGCGCGAGTTCTTCAGCGAGAGCCTGCAGACCGGCAGCACGCAGGTCGTCGCGGTGCTCCGCGAGGACGAGTCGGGCCCGACGGAGATCGGGGGGCTGATCATCCAGCCCTCGTTCCGCGGCCATCCCAAGAAGCTGGGCTGGTTCCTCTCGATCGTCCGCTTCCACTTCATGGGCCTGCACCGCAAGGTGTTCAGCGACAAGGTGATCGCTGAGATGATGGCGCCGATCACCGCGGATTCGCACAATCTGCTGTGGGACTACCTGGGGCGCCGGTTCATCCCGCTCAGCTACGACGAAGCGGACCGGTTCTGCCAGTACAGCCGCGAGTTCATCGCGACCATGCTGCCGCGCGAGCCCCTGTACCTCTCGCTGCTCCCTCCCGCGGCGCGCGCCGTGATCGGTGAGGTGGGCCCCGAGACGAAGAGCGCGCGCCGGATGCTCGAGAAACTCGGGTTCGTGTACGGCGGGATCGTCGATCCCTTCGACGGCGGGCCCCATCTCACCGCGTACACCGATGACATCTCCCTCGTCCGTGAGACGGTCTGGAGGCGTGCGAGCAAGCCCGTCCGCGCGACCGCCTGCAAGCGGAGGGGTGTGGTCAGCGTCCTCAAGGACAACGGCGAGTTCTTCGCGATCCACGAGGATTTCGCGGTCAACGCGGATGGCACGATCGGTATCACCAAGGCCCACGCGTCCGTGATCGGGCTCGAGGAAGGCGATGCGGTCGGCGTGACGCCCACGGATCGAAAGGGGCCCGTGCCCGAGCCCGCACGAGCAGAAGCCCGTGCCTCGACCAAGAAGAAGCCTCGCAGCAAGCGTGCGAAGACCGAGCCCACGCGCGGCGGGCCCAAGAAGCCCACGCGCAAGGTGTCCGCGAAGAGTTCAGGCGCTCGGAAGCCCGCTCGCTCCAAGCGCTCCGCCTGATTCGCGTCCGTCGTCGCGCATCGGTCCGAGGCCGGTATAGCCCAACTGCTCCGGCGCGACGGGCGCCCCGCACTCGGGGCAGCGGTCCGACTTCGCATCACGCAGGTCATACTCGCAGACGCGGCAGCAATGCTCGCGGGCGGTCCAGTAGGCGCCCGAGATCTGCCAGTAGCAGGCCCCGAACACCGTCGCGCCCAGCGGGAGCGCGAGGAACAGGACGGGCAGCAGCAGGAGCAGCACGCAGGCGACGCCCAGCAGCCAGCCCAGCACAAGCAGCGCCGCGAGGCGGGGACGCACGCCGGGGCGTCGGGTCATCACCCACGAGAGCTTGACGGATTCCCAGGGTCCCGACACGCGGTACTCGGTGTCCAGGCAGACCATCGGCGCGAACATCAAGCGCGGGACGAGCACCAGCAGCAGGCCCAGGATCAGCGCCATCGTGAAGAGCGCAGCCGTGAGCGCGAAGGCGCCCGATTGCCCCGTGCCGGAAACCGCGAGCACCAGGAACACCATGCCGACAAGACCCGCGGGGATCCAGACCACCAGCGCGATCGCGATCGAGGCGATCGCGCTGGCGCCGACGACGGGCCAGTATCTGCCGAACGGTCGGAACAGGTCCGACGCGGTCGCCTGCTCCCGCCTCGCGCACCGGTACCCGATGTCGAGCAAGCCGAGCAGGATGATCGGATAGAACAGGAAGGTCGCGGCCCAGTCCACCAGCGGGAGCAGCGTGAACAGCGAGGTGATGAACGCCGCGATCTTTCCGCCGAGAAACAGCAGCAGATAGAGCGCCGAGGCGCCCAGCAGCAGGCCGTAGCGTTCGCACATCGCTCGCCACCCGATGCCCAGCGCGTTGCCGATCGTGAAGGGCAACGCCGCGTCGCGTCGCATCTCCGGAGGGGTCCAGGGCTGTGCCGGCACCCGCGGTGCGTCGCGCATCGTCTCGTTCGGATCGGTCGGAGTCTCGTGCACCGTCGTCTCTTCTCTTGGTTGTCGTCGATCAGCCTTCCGAGGCGGGCGCCGGCGCGGGCTCGGGCGCGTTGTCACGGTCCGCCTTGGAATCTCCGGGGAGGAACCCCGTCAACTCCCGCCGCAGGATCTTGCCGGTCGGGTTCCGGGGCAGCGCGTCGATGAGATGGATGTGTCGGGGCACCTTGTACCCCGCGAGGTGCTCGCGGCAGAAGGAGACCAACTCGCGTTCGTCGAAGTCCGCTTCGCCCACCTCCTCGCACAGCTCGACGAAGGCGACGGGGACCTCACCCCGCATGGGGTCCGAGACGCCGATGACGCCCGACGCGTGGACCTTGGGGTGCCGGTTGAGGACATCCTCGATCTCGCGCGGGAAGACATTCTCGCCGCCCACGATGATCATCTCCTTGATCCGGCCCGTGATGAACAGGTAGCCGTTTTCGTCGATCTTTCCCTGGTCCCCTGTCCGGTAGAAGCCCCGCTCGTCGAAGACCTCCTCGGTCTTGTCGGGCAGGTGGTAATACCCCGTCATCATGTTGGGGCCGCGCAGACGGACCTCGCCGTCGGCGCCGACCGGCAGCTCCCGTTCCGTCTTGGGATCAACGATGCGTTGCTCAACGCCCGGCACGGGGCGCCCCACGGAATGAGGACGGCACGCCTCGGAGATCGCGCAGTGTGTCGCGGGCGCCATCTCGGTCATGCCGTACCCCTCGCAGATGTGCTTGCCGTAGCGATCCTTGAACTTCTGCTGCACCGCGTCGGGGAGGGCTTCCGAGCCCGAGACGATCAGGCGGAGCGACGCGAGGTGGTCGGGCGTGCCGCTCTTGAGCGCCGCGATCGCGTTGTACATCGAGGGAATGCCGACCATGATCGTCGCCCGCTGATCGCGGACGAGCTCGATGAGCCTTTTGGGCATGAACCGCGCCGTGTAGACGACGCGGACGCCGTGCGTGAGGGGGGTGAGCGTGAGCTGGGTCATCCCGTAGCAGTGGAACTGGGGCAGCACGCCCAGCATGCAGTCGGTCTTCGCCGACAGGCCCAGGTGTTCCTTGCCCTGGCGCACATTCGCCGCGAGCGCGCCGTGGCTGAGCATCACGCCCTTGGGCTTGCCGCTTGTCCCGCTCGTGTAGACGATCGCCGCGAGATCGCTCGGCTTCGCGCCCGCCGGCACGACGGGCGCCGGCACCGCCTTGAAGTTGATCTCCTCGAGCCGCCTGAGGTTTTTCACGCGCGGGGTGCGCTCGAGGAACTCGAGCATGGGGCCCACGGTGTAGATCGTGTCGATCCCCGAATCGTCGATCACATACTGGAGCTCGTCGGGCTTCAGCAGGTAGTTGAGCGGGACGATCGTCTTGCCCGCGCTCCAGGCGCCCAGCGCCGCGATCGGGAACGCCCCGCTCGTCGGGAGCAGCAGGCCCACATTCTCCGTCGCGCACTCGGCGCCGATCCGGTCGGCCATGTGCAGCGAGGCGACCAGCATGTCGATCCCGCGATAGTCCCGGCTATCGTCTGTCGCAACGCGGCGGAGGGGACGGGTCGCGAATCGCCTGAGGATGGGCCAGTGGATCGCCATGCGTGCTTGGTCCTCTTCTGGGGTCCGGTCTTTCAGGATCGCTGCGACGGACGATGCGGGAATCGCCCGCGATGCAACCCCGGTGCCTGCCGGGCGGTATCGTCCCGGGACGCCCACCCCACGGAGGGACACCGTGCGCCGGACCGCTCGATCGAATCGGACCATCATACGAACACAGCCCGCCCCGATGGGGCTTCCGAGGTTGCGGGTCGCCCTCGCCGCGCTCGCGGCTCTGCCGGCCTTCGCGGGGGCGCAGGCCTCCATGAATCCGCGGGCCCTGAATGTCAGCGGCGGGGGTGGGGGCGTCGTGATCATCCCCAACGACCCGATGCTCAACCCGGATAGCCCCGAGGCGCGCGCGTACGCCGCGATCCAGCGCGAGCGCCGCGCCGCTGAGCGCGAACTCCGCCTGCTCAAGCGCAAGCACTTCGGCGCGATCCGCGTCCCCGAGACGCGTGAGATCGGGATGCTCAAAGTGCGCCAGTTTACCTCGATGCCCGCGGCGATGGCGCTCATCGATGTCTTCGATGACGAGCAGGACGATGTCCGCGAAGCGGTGCTCGATCACCTCGCGGGGCTCGACCCGGAGATCGGCGTGCCCGCGCTCGCGTGGGAAGCCGTGCGCGACAAGGACGCCGCGCAGCGCGCCCGTGCCCGCGAGCGACTCGCCCGTTCGCTCGAGCGACGCGCCGACGCGAGGGGGATTGAGCAAACCATGCCAGCGGTCCGGGGCATCATCGCCCAGGGGCTGCAGAGCACGAACGACGACGAGGCGATCGCCGCGACGGAACTCGCCGCGGCGTTGAACCTCTTCGATTTCATCCCGCTCATGGCGGCCGCCCAGGTCGCCCAGCGACCCGCGGGCACCCAGGGTGGGCAGCGGGGCGATCTGGGCTGGATCATGATCGGGCAGCAGCAGACCTATGTCGCCGACCTGCAGCCCGTCGTCTCCAACAACGCGGTCGCGTTCGATCCCCAGATCGGCGTCGTCAGCGACGGCGTCCTGCTCCGCGTCCACGACGCGGTCGTCACCGCGGTCCGCACCCCCATCCACCGACGCCTGGTCGACTGGACGACCGGCGCGTGGGGGCAGCCCACCGGCACGCTCGGCTACGACCCCGATGCCTGGCGCGACTGGTACGACAACGAGTTCATTCCCAGCCGGGCGCCCGAGCCCGCGCCACCCCCCGCTGATGACTGACCGGCGAGCCGGCCGCGCGCGAACGCGGGCGAATCCCGCTCAGAACGGCCAGATCTCGAGCCCGTGCGGTGCGTTGCGCACATCCGCCGTCAGGTTCACGCTGGTGATCACCGATTCGCGTTCGAGGTCGTACGCCGTGATCGTCGAGGGGGATGCCGACCCGATCACGATCCCGTCGTCGGTCACCGTCAGCCCGCGCCCGAAGTCGGGCCTCGCGTGGTCTTCGGGCACGCCCGAATCGATCAGTTGCTCTCGCGGGAAGCGGGGGATCGGCAGGCTCTTGATCGCGGTCCCCCGCGGATCGCTCCAGACGATCTGCTCACCCCTGGTCGCGTTGTAGAGCGCACCGCCCCGGAACGGGCGCACATTGTGCGTCCAGTTGGGCACCGCCGCGACAGGCTTGAACATCCCGCCCCGCTCCGCGAGCGAAGCGCCCGCCGGAGACATCAGCAGCGCCGACATCGTCGTCCCGCCGATGAAGGTGTGCCCGCGTTCGTGCCAGACCGCGTTGATGTGCAGCGTGTCCGCCTGCGCGGGTCCGTCGGGCGTGTCGGGGTCGAACGCGGCGCCGAACACCATCGGGACCACGCGGGGCCCCTGCGGCGTCGGGACCTTCGTCTGCTTCACGCTGAAGTGCAGGCCGCCGGTGTACGACAGCGTGCCGAGATCGAACTCGAGCAGCGCGTCGAACCCCGTCGCGGTGATCAGCAGCCGATCCCCGTCCAGGAAGATCTCGTGACAATCCCGGCAATACGGCGCCGGGTGGCTCGAGAGCAGGTTGAAATCGGGGTCGAACAGAAAGATCTCGTTGCCCGCGCCGATCACGACGCGTTCGCGGTGGAACGCGATCCCGCGGAGGCCCCGTCCGCCGCCGCGACCCGACCAGTCGATGCCCATCTCGTCCCAGTCGAGCACGCGCCGGTGGGTGCCGGTCTCGAGGTTCACAAGGTGCGCGCCGCCGTGGCTCTCGCCCTGCTTGGATGAGCGGATCACTTCGGTGACGAGCACGGTCGGGAGGGGCATCGCGGGATGATACCGGTCCAACAAACAGCGGACAGATCAGCCCTCCGCGATCGCGGACGCGAACGCGACCGTCTCGGTGTGCGTGAGCGAGAGCGACCAGCGCCGGA
>DLBY01000060.1:9921-15548 GCA_002480345.1 Phycisphaerales bacterium UBA7812
CGAGCCGCGCCGCGACGCCGTGCAAACGCACGCCGGGCCTCCCGCTCGCCTCGCGGGTGACCTCCGCGTCGGTCCAGGCGACCCCGCGCGACCAGCCCGTGCCCAGGCACTTGAGGATCGCTTCCTTCGCCGCGAAACGCGCCGCGTAGTGCTCGGTCCGGCGCTTGCCCGATTCCGCGTACGCCCGCTCCGCCTCGGTGAACACGCGCCGCGCGAACCGCTTAGGGTGCCGATCGAGCATCGCCGCGATCCGCGCCACCTCCACCGCGTCGATGCCGTGCCCGATGATCGCCATGCCGGGTGCTCCCGTGGGACGAGCCCCCCCGCGTGCGGGGCGGGCCCACGACGGTTACTTCGACGCCGTCTTCGCGGGCTTGGCGTCGCTCTTCGAGGCGTTTGATTTCGTCTCGGTAGTCTTCGCGGGCTTGGCCTCGGTCTTCTTGGACGAATCGCCCGAGCTCTCTGTCGAGGGCGACGCCGCCTTCTTGTCCGCCTCCGCCTTCTTCTTGTAATCGCTCGATCGGTAATCGGTCTCGTAGAACCCCGAGCCCTTGAACAACACCGCGCCGCCCCCGCTGATCAGTCGCTGCAGCTTGTTCTTGGCGCACGACGGGCACTTCTTCAGCGGGCTCGCCTTGATGGACTGGAACGCCTCCATCTCGTGCCCGCACGCGTCGCAGCGATACTCGTAAGTCGGCATCTCAGGCGTCTCCGTTCTCGTCAGCGGGTGAAGCGCCGCCCTGTTCATCCTCGTTCGCCCCACGCTCGTCGCGGACCGCGATGACGACCTTCGCGGGGCGCATCACCCGATCGCCCATCGCGTACCCGGGCGAGCGCGTCTCCACGACCCGTCCGGGCTCGACATTCGTCTGCTCCGTCCGCTCGATCGCCTCGTGCCGCAGCGGGTCGAACTCCGCGCCCGTCGCGGGCTCGATGGGCTGCACGCCCTGGTTGCCCAGCACGCGGAGGAACTCGCTCTTGATCATCTCGACCCCGCCCATGACCTGGGCCGCGGTCGCCTTCTCGGGGTCCTGCTTGAGCGCCATGTCGAAGAAATCGAGCACCTGCAGCAGGCTCTGCACGACGCCCATCGACGCGAGCTCTCGCGACTCGCGCTCGTTCTGCCGCGCCCGGCGCTGGAAGTTCTGATAGTCCGCCCCCAGCCGCTGCAGCGTGTCGAAGTGCTCGTCCCGCTGGGCCGCGACGATCCGCAGCGCCTCCGCGAAATCCTCGGCGCCCACCGGCACCTCGTCCCCCGAGCGCGCGAGCGACACGATGTCCTCCGCCTCCTCGGGGGTCATCCCGCCGGGCTGCTCGGTGTCCGGGTTGGCCTCCGCGCCGCGCTCGGCCTCGCCGGTCTCAGCTCCGGCGTCGGGGCCCGATGTCTCGGGCGATTCGGTCTCGTTGATCTCGTGCTCGTCTCGCGTGTCACGCATCGCAAGTGTCCAATCCCGGGCGGCGTGCCCGGTCTGTCATCAAAGGCTGCTCAGGACAGCGCGTCCTTGATTTTGCTCCAGAAGCCGTGGCTCTCCGGGTTGACCTTGTGGTCCTCGGTCTCCGCAAACTCGCGGAGCAACTGCTCCTGCTTCTTGGTCAGTTTCTTGGGCGTCTCGATCTTGGTCACGATCACCAGATCGCCCCGGCGTCCGGTGCGCAGGTTGGGCAGCCCCTCGCCGTGCACGCGGAACATCGCGCCGTACTGGGTCGCCTTCGGGATCTGCAGCGCGTGCTGCCCCTCCAGCGTCGGCACCTCGACCTCCGCCCCCAGCGTCGCCTGGGTGAACGAGATCGGCATCTCCATCAGCAGGTGATCGCCCTCGCGCTCGAACAGGTCGTGGTCCTCCACGCGCACCACCACATGCAGGTCGCCCCGGATGCCATCGCCCCGCGGGCTCTGCTCGCGAGGCGGGGGCTCCCCCTCCCCCTGCACGCGGATCGCCTGCCCGCTCTGGATCCCCGCGGGGATCTTGACCGTCAGCTTCCGCTTCTTGCTCTGCCGCCCCTTGCCGCTGCAATCGGGGCACTTCTCCTTGACGATCGTCCCCGTCCCACGGCACGCGGGGCACGCGGTCACCATGCGGAACATCCCGCCCAGACCCGCCTGCTGCACCTTGCCCTGCCCCCCGCAGGTCGAGCAGGTCTCGGGTGTCGTGCCCGGCTTCGCGCCCGTCCCCGTGCAGGTCCCGCAGACATCGAGCCGCGTGAACTCCACCTCCCGCGTCGTCCCGCTCAGCACATCGTTCAGCGAAACGCTCACCTCGGTCTCGAGGTCATAGCCGCGCGCCACGCGCTGCCCGCCACGCCCGCGACCGCCGAACCCACCGCCGCCGCCACCCCCGAAGATGTCGTTGAACATCGAGAAGATGTCATCCACGTCCATCCGGCTGAAGTCGTGGTGGGCCGCGCCGCGCCCCTTGAACGCGTCGTGCCCGAACCGGTCGTACTGCGCCCGCTTCTCGGTGTCGCTCAGGATCTCGTACGCCTCGGCGCACTCCTTGAACTTCGACTCGGCCTCCGCGTCGTCCGGGTTGCGGTCCGGGTGATACTTCATCGCCAGCCGGCGGTACGCCCGCTTGATCTCGTCCGCATCGGCCGATTTCTCGACGCCGAGGATCTCGTAGTAGTCGCGTGTGGTGGTCAAGGGGATGCGTCCTTCTGCTGTCTGAACTGGTCGCGTGCTTCGTTCAACGACTCAGTGTTCGCACCGCCACGGTAATCAGGATCCTCGAACTGGACAGGGTCGTCCTCCCAGTTGCATCGAGGACATATCTCGAAGGTGCCGGAACCGGCAGGTTCCGACAAACAGAGATGGCCGCAGCATGCACATGCGTGCTTCTCGTCCATAAATCGAGCCCCGCCGGTTTCCCGCCGGGGCTCGTGGTGCTCAGGCCCCCCGTGGGACGGGCTTCCGACCCGCCGCTCCCGACTCTCCCTCTCTCCAGCGGTGGAACGGGGAGCGGGCAGGCGCGCCGCCTGTCCCACGAGGGGGTGTTTCGATCAGCTCACCGCGCCCGCGACGGGCCTGGTGTCGTCCTTCAGATCGGTGATCATCACATCCGTGGTCAGCATCAGCCCCGCGACGCTCGCCGCGTTGATCAGGGCGTTCTTGACGACCAGGGCCGGGTCGATGATGCCCGCCTTGACGAGGTCGACATACTCGCCCGTCGCGGCGTTCAGGCCCTCGTTGGTCGCGCTCTCCAGCACCGTCTCGACCGCGAGGTCGCCGTCGTAGCCCGCGTTGACCGCGATCTGACGCGCGGGCGACTCGACCGCCCGAAGGACAATCTCGAAGCCCAGCTTCTCGTCGCCCTTCGCCTTCTTCTTGCCCGCCTCGATCGCCTCGATCGTGCGGAGCAGCGCCACGCCGCCGCCGGGCACATAGCCCTCCTTCGCGGCCGCGCGGGTCGCGTGCAGCGCGTCGTCGACGAGGTCCTTGTTGGCCTTCTGGGCCTGCTCGGTCGCGCCGCCGACATTGATGATCGCGACGCCGCCCGTGAGCTTCGCGTGCCGCTCCATGAGCTTCTCGCGGTCATACTCGCTGGTGGACTTCTCGTGCTGGCTCAGGATCTGGTCGGCCCGCGCCTGGATGTCCTTCTTCTTGCCGAGGCCCTCGATGATCGTCGTGTTGTCCTTGCTGATGACGATCTTCTTGGCGCGCCCCAACTCGCCCACCTCGACCGACTCGAGGCTGCGCCCCAGGTCCTCGGAGAAGTAGGTCCCCGCGGTCAGCACCGCGAGGTCGCCCAGCATCGCCTTGCGCCGGTCGCCGAACCCCGGCGCCTTCACCGCCGCGACATTCAGCACGCCGCGGAGTCGGTTGACGACCAGCGCCGCGAGCGCCTCGTTCTCGACATCCTCCGCGATGATCAGCAGCGGCTTGCCGGTGCCCGCGATCTTGTTGAGCAGCGGGAGCAGGTCGGGCAGGTTCGCGATCTTCTTCTCATAGATCAGGACATACGCGTCCTCGAGGATCGCCTCGCCCGTCTTCGGGTCGGTCATGAAGTAGGGCGACAGGTAGCCCTTGTCGAACTGCATGCCCTCGGTGTAGTCGAGCGTGGTCTCGGCACTTTTGCCGTCCTCGATCTCGACCACGCCGTCCGCGCCGACCTTCGCGATCGCTTCGGCGATCAGCTCGCCCACCTCCGCGTTGTGGTTCGACGAGACCGTCGCGACCTTCTTGTAGTCCGCCTTGCCACGGCAGGGCACCGCCAGCCCGTCGATCGCCTCAGCCGCGACACCCGCGGCGGTGTTGATGCCGCGCTGCAGGTGGACGGGGTTCGCCCCCGCCGCGACATGCTTGAGGCCCTCGGTGAAGATCGCCTGCGCGAGCACCGTCGCGGTCGTCGTGCCGTCGCCCGCCTTGTCGGCGGTCTTCTTCGCGACCTGGTGCACCATCTTGGCGCCCATCGACTCGAAGGGCGAGGGCAGCTCGACTTCCTTCGCGACGCTCACGCCGTCCTTGGTCACGCTGGGCCCGCCGTACGACTTCTCGATGACGACATGGCGCCCCGCGGGCCCCATCGTGCACTTCACCGCGTCGGCGAGCTGGTCCACACCCTTCTTCATCTCGAGAAGGGCCTCGGAGTGGTTCATGATCTGTTTCTGACCCATGATTCGCTCCTTCGGAGCAGAGGCACTCGGCACTGGGCACGAGGCACTAGTTTTCGATTTCAATACAAGCGGGCATTCCGAGCTCTAGTGCCTAATGCCTAGTGCCCAGTGCCTGCTCCCTCTCAGCCGATGACGCCGAGCAGCTCGGTCTCACGCAGGATCAGGTGCTTCACACCCTTCACCTCGACCTCGGTGCCCGCGTACTTGCCGTAGACGACGGTGTCGCCATTCTTGACGCTCAGGTCGGCGCGCTTGCCGTTGTCCAGCAGGCGGCCGGGGCCCATCGCGACGACCTCGCCCTGGATCGGCTTCTCCTTGCTCGACTCCGGGAGGTACAGACCCGACTCGGTGACGTTCGACTTCTCGATCGGCTTGACGAGGATGCGATCCTCAAGGGGCTTGACTGCCATGATAATTCCTTCGAGTGAAATTGATTTATGGATTATCCGAATTCAGACGCAGCTGAGAACTCAATTCAGAAAATTTATCATCAATTTTCTGAAGGTGATTCAGCCACTTACTTCTGTCGCTTTCATAAACATGCCAGGGCTCTGAAGAATTTAGGTTGTCATCGATTTTCTTCATCCTGTCATGCTGCACTTCGGTGCTGTGAAACTGTGCGATGTCACGGAGGTAGAGCGAGAGAACTTGAATTGCATCGGAAAAGTCAGCTAAAGCCGCGTTCAAATCGCGAATTGCGCCAGCACCCTCGTTGGATGTGAGTATTTCATGGGCGGTGCGAATTTCAGCTATCTGAGATTCGATTTTTCTGTCGAACCTTTGATCATACTGGGCAATAGCAGCTCGCTCGGCTTTAGTGGGTGCCGATATAAATACGCCCCATAGTGACGCTCCGCCAATCGCTACCATAAAAGCAGCTATCAGTATTACCGATTGCTTGGGAACAATGAAGTGGCCTTCGTGCAGTCTCTTCTTTATGTAGTCAATTTGGTCTTCAGAGAGTGGCGAAGTAGACATCTCAGAACCCCATCCCGCCCATGCCCGGCATGCCACCC
>DLBY01000060.1:15838-16431 GCA_002480345.1 Phycisphaerales bacterium UBA7812
CCTCCCATTCCTGGCATACCCATACCTCCCATCCCTGGCATACCCATGCCTCCCATGCCACCCATACCGCCCATGCCCATATCACCGCCGGCACCGGCGCCCGCGGGCTCCGCGTCCGTTTCGGGCGACTCGGTCACGATGCAGTCCGCCGTCAGCAGCACTGTCGCGACGCTCGACGCGTTGACCAGGGCCGACCGGTCGACCTTCGCGGGTGTGATCACGCCCGCCTTCACCAGGTCCTCGTAGGTGTCCGTCAGCGCGTTGTACCCGTTCGAGCCCGTCGCCTCCGCGACCTTCGCCACGACGACCGAACCCTTCGCCCCGGCGTTCGTCGCGATCGTCCGCAGCGGCACGCTCAGCGCCTTGTAGACCACATCGATGCCCGCCGCGACATCGTACTTGAAGTGCCCGATGTCCTCCGCGGTCACTTCCTTCGCCTTCCCGAACACCGCCTTGTGGGCCTTCAGGTCCGCGACCGCCGACCGTGCCCGGATGAACGACAGCCCGCCGCCCGGCACGATGCCCTCCGCGAGCGCCGCGCGGGTCGCGTGCAGCGCGTCCTCCACGCGGGCCTTCTTCTCCTTGAGCTCGGC
>DLBY01000030.1:0-3877 GCA_002480345.1 Phycisphaerales bacterium UBA7812
CGCCGCGGTATCGGCGTCACGCATACGCCCGATCATCGCCGGCGCCACGATCAGCGCGAGGCAGGTGAACAGCAGCACGACGATCGACGGGCCGTAAGCGGTAAAGCGTCGCACGGAAAGCACCTCCCAAACACTTGCAACGGACGCCCGATGCGTCCGGGGCCGACCGCCCGGATTCTGAACCCCGAGGGCGGACTCCGAATCCCGACGACGGGCTCCAAGTCTTGAACACCCGCATCGGCGGTTTGATTCGAGCGATCGCGATTTATTCGGGATCGCCGGACCGAACGGATTCCGTTTCGAGACGCTTTTCGTTCTCGGCGCGTGTCACCCCGTCCTCCGGGGTACCCGCGACATCCGCATCCAGCGGGGTGTAGACCCCCCCACCGATCCGGCGTTCCCGGACCCGTTCGACCCAGGCCTCCCCCGCTCGCTGCAGCGCCGCGCCGAGCGACGCGACGGGTTCCACGAAGCGCGGTGTGAAATCGGAGAGCCCGACCAGATCGTTGACCACCAGGATCTGACCGTGCGGCGCCGTCCCGGCGCCGATCCCGATCACCGGGATCGAAACCGCGCGCACAACCCGCTCCGCAACTTCCGGAGGCACCGCCTCGATCAGCAGCATCACGGCGCCCGCGGCTTCGAGGGCGACCGCATCATCGATGATCTCGTCCGCCTCGTCTCTGATCCGACCCGCGACCTTGGGACCGCCCGCGAGCGCCCACTGCTGGGGCTTGCTCCCGATGTGTGCGCACACCGGGATACCGGCGCGGGTCATCTTGCCGACCAGCGGCGCGAACGACGCGTCCACCTCGACTTTTACCGAATCCGCCCGCCCCTGGCTCAGCAGCCTTCCCGCATTGCGGAGCGCCTCCGCGTCGTCGGCCTGGTAGCTCATGAAGGGCATGTCCGCCATGACATGGGCGCGGGCCGCGCCCCGACGCACCGCCGCGGTGAGCAGCACCGCGAGGTCCATGGGCATGCCGTGCGTGGAATCGTGCCCCAGCACGACATTCGCCGCCGAGTCGCCAACGAGCAGGAGATCCACCCCGGCGCGGTCGAGCCATCTCGCGGTCGTGAAGTCGTAGCACGCGAGGCAGGCGAAGGGCTCGCCCCGCTCCGCCATCCGGCGGAGCGTGCGGAGCGTGACGCGCTTCGGGGGTGAATCCCCACCCCCGCTGGTCGCGTGCGTGACGCGTGTAGAGTGTTCGCTGTGACCGGTGCTCATGACATCGAGTATAGAGCGTGCGGGCCGATGCACCGCATCATCGCCTTCGTGGTCACGCTGGCTGTGTTGTTGCAGCCCGCCCGCGCGGCGGATATCGAGCCGGTCCTCACACGGACCGATGCTGTCGCGGGGCTCCCGCTGGTCATGCCGGTCCGCGTCGTCGGTGCCGGGCAGCCGCGCGCGCGCGTGACGCTCCGATTCCCCGACGGGCGCGAGGTCCCGGGCTCCGTCGCAGCGGTTCGGCTCCGCGCGCGCGAGTCGTATGGATGGATCGACGCCGGACCGGACTGGGAAGTGCTCGCGCCGGCGCAAGCCGTGCGCGCGGACGATGCTTCGAACCTGGTCTGGTTCGTGCTCGCCGATCCCCCGGCGGGCGTGGTCGGGCAGGAGATCTGGCTCGACGGCAAGCCCATCGCCCTGCGCTGGCTCCCCCGCCCCGAGCTGCTCGGGATGCGGCTCGGCTTCGACCCCGGGCAGCGCGACGCGGGCTCGCTGGCGCACCCCTGGTCGAGCCCGCTGCCCGAGCCCTGGCGTTCGCGTCCGGATCTCGCGCGTGAGCTTGAGCCCGCGCGAACGGATCCGCTTCGTGCCTGGCGCGCGACACTCGCGACCGGGGGGCTCTTCCCCCCGGCGGAGGACCGAGCGGTCGGGCTCCCCCCCGAACTGCTCGATCCGAACATTGTCGCGCGGCTCGGTGCAGATGCCCCCATCGAGACTCGATTGCTCGACGCGGTGCGTGCGCAGACGGCCGCGCGCTGGCGGGTCGCGCTCGCTCGGCTCTGGTCCGCGGACGCGGCGCTCTCGCTCCGCGTTCGGCACGCGCTCGCCGGGGGCGGAGCGTTCTCGCTCGGCGCCGCGGGTGAGGTCGTTGCGCCAGTCTGGACCGCGAATGACCGGGAATCGAGCGCTTTGCTTGAGCTGATGCTCGACGATGAAACTCCGTCCGCGGAGCGCGCGGGCCTGGCCTCTCGCTGGCTCGCCGAACGACCGTCCGCGACGCTCTGGATCGTCGACGACGGAGCCGAGGAAGGAGAGGGGATTCCTCCGACCATCGGAGCGGTCGCCTTCGCCGCGGGCGATGCGGGCGCGATCCTCATGACGCCCGGGGACCTGATCGTGCGCCCGGTGGTGCTGCCCTCCCGGTTCGCACGCACGCTGCGTCCCCCGCGGGAAGCGATCGCGGATAGACGAATCGTCTACCGCGTACTCGGAGAGAACCGGCCGCTCAGCGTGCGCGGCGCCGCCGAGGAACTCCGCCCGCCCGGCCTGTCCACCGGCCCGTTTGCCCCGGACTGGACGATGTCGCGATTCGTCGGAGGGCCCGGATCCCGACAGCTCGTGGACGCGTCGCGTGTTCCCGACACGCTCATCACCGCGGAGGGCGTTCGGGCGGGGGGCAAGCCTCGCGCGCGCCTCGTTGTGCGCCTGCCGACGCCCTTCGCGGCCGCGGAGGACGATTGGGAGGTTCGCATCTGGATCGGGCCGTTCCAGCGGTCGCGTGCGGTGATCGTGATTCGGGGCGACGGGACCGACCGGGTGCAAGTTCTTCCGGACGCGGATCGCGAGATCCCGCTTCCCGAGATCGCCCGCGGGTCGGATCGCGACGGGATCGTGCTGGACCTCGTCCTGCCTCCAGAAGCCCACGAGGCACGCGGCCTCGCGTGGATCGGCCTGGAAGCGGTCGGGACGCAGGGCGAACGGTTTGCGTGGCCGCACGCGATGCTGCCCTGGCAGATCGAGCCCGCGCGGAGGGCGATCGATCCGGGGTCCTGGCTCGGGGAATTCTCCGACTGACCGCGCACCGTGTCGATTGTGCGAATCCGCTTGGTCACCCGACCGGAATACGGTTCCACGACGGCGTACCCCGGCTCCGACCATGAGGGAGGTCGGCTCCCCGTACCGTCACGCGTTACCCATCACGGAGATTCCTATGCCCCTGATCGATCCGGGCAAGAAAGCCCCCGCGTTCACGCTGAAAGACCAGAACGAGCAGGCTCACAGCCTTCGGGACTACGCCGGCAAACCTCTGGTGATGTTCTTCTATCCCAAGGACATGACCAGCGGGTGCACCGCAGAAGCGTGCGCGTTCGAGGACCTCGGCAAGAAATTCGCGAAGGCCGGGGCGGCGGTCGTGGGCGTGTCGATCCTGCCGCCGAAGAGCAAGAAGAAGTTCGCGGACAAGGAGGGTCTGAGCTATCCCCTGCTTGCCGATGATCGACTGAACGACGAGGGGAAGCCTGACCCCGCGGTCTGCGAGAAGTACGGCGTGTGGGTCGAGAAGAGCATGTACGGGCGGACCTACATGGGCATCAATCGCACGACCTATCTGATTGGACCCGATGGAAAGGTTGCCCGGCGCTGGGACAAAGTGAAGGTGCCGGGGCACGCGGATGAGGTTCTGGAGGCTGTGAAGGCACTCTGAGCCGCGTGTGCCGGGCGCGGGGTTCAAGCCAGCGGCAACGACACCTTCCGCTCGAGCTCCTCGCTGGGTCGGGCGATCAGGTCGTACCCGTCGGCACCGACGATCGTGGAGCGGACGAGTTCGCCCGGGCTGAGCTCGCGATTCGATTCGACATAGGTCGTCGCGTCGATCTGCGGTGCCTGGAAGTAGGTCCGTCCGCGGTACAGACGCCCGCCGGTCTCGGTCTC
>DLBY01000030.1:4183-16820 GCA_002480345.1 Phycisphaerales bacterium UBA7812
CCCGCCGGTCTCGGTCTCGCCCGCGGGCTCATCGATCAGGACATCGAATCGGCTGCCGGTCCCCTCCGGATCCGCGGGGTCGAACTGCTCGGCGACGAACTCGGCCTGCTCGAAGGCGATCTCCTGCTGGAGCGCCATGATCTCCGCGTAGCGCCGCGCCTTGACCTCGTCGGGCACATGCAGCGACGGGTCCTCGTCCATCGTGCCGGCCCGCGTGCCCGGCTCGCGGCTGTACCGGAAACACCCCACCGCGTCGAAGCCCACCGCCTCGATGAAGTCGAGCATCTCGGCATGGTCCTCTTCGGTCTCGCCCGGGAAGCCCGTGATGAAGGTCGTGCGGATCGCCATGCCCGGGATGCGCTCGCGCATCTTTTCGCACAGTGCCTGCTGCTGCTCGCGCGTCACATTGCGACGCATCAGCTCCAGCACCCGGCTCGACCCGTGCTGCAGCGGGATGTCGAGGTATGGCAGCAGTCGCCCCTTCTGCACCAGCTCCGCGAAGGTGTCGATGATGCGGTCGTCGAAGTTCGTCGGATAGGCGTACATCAGGCGCACCCACCCAGCGCCCGCCTCCTGCGTCACCGCGTCGCACACACGCCGCAACAGCTCCGGGAGGCCCTGCCCCGACGCGAGGCCCGTGCCGATGTCGTCCCCGTACGAGGTCGTGTCCTGCCCGATGAGCAGCAGCTCGAAGGCCCCGTCCCGCACGAGCTCGCGGGCCTCGTCCTCGATCCGTTCGAGCGGCTTGGACCGCATCTTGCCCCGGATGCTCGGGATGGTGCAGAACGCGCAGTTCTGGTTGCACCCCTCACCGATCCGCAGGTACGCGTAGTGCCGGGGCGTCAGCCGCAGGCGGGCGCTGTCGCTCTCGAAGTAGCCGATGCCCTTGCCGTCCTTGCCGTTGACGGTCAGGCCCGTGGTCTGCTGGCCCAGCGATTTGGCCTTCGCGAGCCCGTTGGCGCTGATCCAGTAGTTCGGGCCCGCCTCGACCGCCTCGGCGAGCGATTCGCGTTTCGCCCTGGGCCCCCGCACCGCCTCGATGACCTTCTCGCGGTCGAAGACGCCGAGCATCGCGTCCACGCCCGGCACCCAGTCCAGGATCTTCGCCCGGTGCCGCTGCACGAGGCAGCCCGCGACGACGACCCGCTTGATCTCCCCCCGGTTCTTCCGCTCCACCGCCTCGCGGACCACCGCCAGCGATTCCTCCTTGCTGGCCTCAAGGAACCCGCAGGTGTTGACCACGACCGCGTCCGCGGGCGTCACCCGTCCCGAGGACGCGGATGTGTCCTGCTCCGAGCCCGCGACCGACAGGTCGTCGTGCTCGTTATCGCCGTCCGCGGTCGCGGAGACCGGCGCGATCCCGTCCTGGGCGAGCAGCCCCAGCATCTTCTCGCTGTCCACGGTGTTCTTTGGGCAGCCGAGACTGACGAACGAGACCGTCCGGATCTCCTCGTCGGGGCGGGTCTCGGGATCACGCTCGATGTTCACAACTTCTGGCATCCGCGGATCGTATGCGCCGAGCCCCCCGGGACGGGTCCCCCCTCGGCGAACCACCTCCCGGACCGGGTACCATGCGGGCCGAATCGCTGATTTTTCGCTGGGAACCGCGCGACAGGGGAGCACACGATCGATACGAGCCCGCACATCTCACCCGCGGCGTATGTCACCGCCGACCTCCCGGGTATCGGGGGCCGCATCAAGGAGACGCCCGAGGACTTTCTCGTCGAGGAACTCCCGCTGTACGCGCCGAGCGGCACGGGGGAACACATCTACCTGCTCGTCGAGAAACGCGGGATGAACGCGATGGAGATGTTCGGGCTGCTCGCCCGGCATTTCGGCGTGCCACGCGCCGCGATCGGGTACGCGGGGCTGAAGGACAAGCAGGCCATCACCCGGCAGGTCGTCAGCGTCCACACCCCGGGGAAGACCGTCGACGACTTCCCCCACTTCGAGCACAAGCAGGTCAAGATCCTATGGGCGGACCAGCACGACAACAAACTGCGTCGGGGACACCTGAAGGGGAACCGGTTCTCGATCAAGATCCGGGGCGTTGAGCCCATCGCGGTGCGCACGGCGCTCGCGGCGATGCGGGTGCTCGAGCGGGACGGCGTTCCCGAGCGGTTCGGGCCCCAGCGCTTCGGCTATCTCGCCAACAACCACCTGATCGGACGGTCGATCCTGGCGCACGACCCTCGGGCGGCGCTCGACTTGCTGCTCGGGCCCAGCGAGCGGTCGCCCGAACCCCAGGTCCGGGCCCGGGCGCTCTATGCCGAGGGTGACTACCGAGCGGCGCGGGACGCGTTCCCGCGATCGTTCACAACCGAGCGGGTCGCGCTCGCGGCGCTCGCGAACGGGGAGAGCGCCGAGCAGGCGATCGACGCGATCGATCCCGATGTGCTGGGGTTCTATATCTCCTCGTTCCAGTCCGCGGTGTTCAACGCGGTGCTCGATCGGCGGATCGTCGAGGGCACCTTCGGGAAACTGCTCGAAGGGGACATCACGGTCACCCACGCCGGACGGCACCCCACCCCTGTGGACGATGTCCGCCTCGCGGATGCGTCGTTCCTGGCGCGCTACGCGGAGATGGAGTTCTGCGCCTCGGGTCCGATGTGGGGCCGCAAGATGCTGCGCGCTGGCGGCGCCGTCGATGCGATGGAGGTCGAGACGCTCGAGGCGTTCGGGTTCACGCCTGACACGCTCCCCGACCCGGCGGAGTTCGACGCGACGATGATCGGGGGCACCCGGCGCCCGCTCCGCTGCCCGATCACGAACACCGAGGTCGAGGGCGGGTCCGGCGAGTTGGGACCCTACATCCGCGTCGCGTTCGACCTCCCGCGCGGGGCGTTCGCGACGACGGTGCTGGAGGAGATCATGAAGATCGGCACGATGGACACCCCGTGATCGTGACCCCGCTTCACAAACGCGGATCGCCCGGACTCTGATCCTCGAAACGGCCGCGGGCCCACGCTCTCGCGAGGGCCCGCGTCTGTGGTCGCGCGGCTGGTAAGCCGAGTTCTGTCCCCGGTCGCTCATGTTCGGACACCCCTTGCGTTGACGGGGGCTCGGGGTGTCCTTCGGTGAACAGTCGCGAACGGTGGGCGGCCATTTCTCTGCGTCCGCCGTTGCCGACGGACTGGAGGGTTTCCCCTCAGCACTCTACCCGAGACCATTGACCGGGCCGGCCTGATCTCTGCTTGAGCTTGCACGCGGTGTGGAGTCCTGGTCGCCCGCTGTCGCCAGCGGACCGGTGCGCTCTTACCGCACCGTCTCACCCTTGCCTGTGCGCACGCGAGCGTGCGCCATCGGCGGTCTGGTTTCTTCACGCCCTCGGCGGGACGAACCTTGCCGAGATCTACCCCTCGCCGGGGACCACGCCCGACGGGTGGGTGTTACCCACCACCGTGCCCTGCCGTGCTCGGACTTTCCTCATGCACGATGGCCCCTGTCCGAAGAAGCAGCCACCGGCACGCGACCGCCTTGCCGCGCTTCGGACATCGTATCTTGTTCAGGGCATCGGGCGAAGCCTGTTGAGCCGTGTTCGTTCGGATATCCTCGTGCGCATGGAAGGGTCGACCGGGGTCATCTGGAGTGATGCGCGATCCGCGGGACGCATCGCGTCGATTGTGCGCGACGCGGGCCTGCGTGTCCTCGCGTGCGGCGCCGCGCGACCCGGCGAGATCGATCCGTCCGTCTCGGAATCCGACATCAAGGTCTTCGACGATCTGCGCGCGACACTTCTGAGCGAGAAACCGACGGTCTTTCTGTTGGCCGCGCCGAGCCCCGACCGGTCGCTCGATGCGCGCACGCTGGGTGACCTCCGGAGCGCTGGAACGCGGGTGCTCACTTGCGTCGCGCCTTCGGGCGGGATGATGGGCGCGAGCGAGGCGGGTCTGCTCGCCGAGTCGGGGGGGGCGCTCCCCGTGTCGGCGTTCCGTCTCGTGCCCCGGATCAGGCGTCATCCGGCCTTCGTGCGCGCCGAAGATGTGCTCGAAGCATTCGGACGCGCCGATGTGGTCACCGTGGAGGCGTTCTGCCCCCCGGCCTGGGGCGGCCTCTCCGCGGCGCTGCCGCTCGCGATCGACGCGGTGCTGACGGTGTTCGGAACGCCCGAACTCGCGGACGCGGCCGCGACGACCCCCGCGAAGAAACTCGACGAACTCTCGGGCACGCTCGCGGCGTTGCTCCGCTTCCCCGACGGGCGCGCGGGGCAGATCTCCGTGTCGGACCGGGGCGCGTGGGGATGGCGGATCACACTCGCGGGCAATGAGGGCCGGCTGACGATCCGCCCCAGCGGGTTCGACTGGCTCGGTCCGGACGGCGCGAAACGCGATGACTCGCGGGTCGATCCCGGGATCGGGTCGCACGAGGGGGTTCTCGGCGCCGCGTTGCAAGCCGCGGCGTCCGGTGCGATGTCGGGCGAGCCCGGCGTGGATTGGATCGGCGTGCTCTCGACCGCGGAGGCGGTCCTGCTGAGCTCGCGCACGGGTCAATCCGAATCACCCGCGACGCTGGCGCGCGCCAGCGTGGGCGCGGGCATCTGAGAGGCTCCTCGTTCGCGCCCCATGAAAAAACCCCGCTCTCGCGGGGCGCCTGCGGCCGGAGGTTCGCCGACGGGTTCAGGCGGTCCGGATGTACATCTCGAGTTGCTCGACCTGCTGGGTGAGCGATTGGGACTCCGCGAAATTGAGATCGCCGATCGAGATCATGCCGACGAGCCGCCCAGCGTCGATGACCGGCATGTGGCGCACGCGGCGGTCCCGCATGGTGGCGCGGACTTCCTCGAGCCTGGTGTCGGGCGTACAGGTCAGGATGGACCGAGTCATGATCTCGCTCACGCTGGTTTCGGATGGGTCGCGCTGGTCGGCGATCACGCGGCGGAGGAAATCACGCTCGGTCACGATGCCGACGAGCCCGCCCTCGTGCCCCACGACGAGCAGGGAGCCGATGTGCTGGTCGTTCATGATTTGCGAGGCTTCCAGAACCGTGGTCTCGGGTGAGACCGTTTCGACCGTTCGCGTGCCGGCTTCGTGCTTTCGGGCGATCAACTGGGAAACCAGAAACATGCGTGCCCCCTTTCCGTGGATGGCGTCGTCGTTTCGGCGGGTCCCGCGGGTCGGACGGACGGGCCGCGGCGCTCGGCCGCGTCGGTCTGAACGCTCCCCACGAGCGTTGCGGGAGAACTCCCATAACGCATCATCCAGAAACCCCGGGAAAACGCAAGCAAAATCGCCCCGCGCACGGGGGCGATCGGCGAATCGGGTCGGGTTCGGACCCGGTTTCAGGGGCTGGGGATCAGGCCCATCTCGTCAGGTGCCATTTTTTCTTGCCACGGCGCACCGCGATCAGCGAGCCGTGCAGGAGGTGGGCCGCGGTGATCCGGGTTTCGGCGTCGATCTTCGTGCCGTTGATCGAGACCGACCCGTTGCCCAGGAACTCGCGCGCCTCGCGGTTGGACGACGCGAGCCCCGTGCGCTTGAGCAGTTCGATCGGGTCGAGCCCGGGCTGGTCGTCCGATCCCGCGAGGTCCGCCTTGTCGTGATCGCTCGACGGGACATCCGCGAGCACCTCGAGCAGCGTCGCCTCGTCGAGGTCGGCGATCTCGCCGCTGAACAATGCCTTGCCCGCGGCCTCGGCGCGGAGCATGGCGTCCTCGCCGTGCAGGATCGTCGTCGCCTGCTGCGCGAGCGTGCGCTGGAGTTCGCGGGCGCCGGGGTTCTCGGCGTGGCGGGCGATCAGCGATTCGATCTCGTCGCGGCCGAGGAAGGTGAAGATCTTGATCCAGTTGGTCGCGTCGTCGTCGGTGGCGTTGAGCCAGAACTGGTAGTAGGCGTAGGGGCTGGTTCGCTGCTTCAACTCCTCCGGAGTGTCGCTATCGCGGGGGGCGGTGAGCCAGACGGCGCCGGATTCGGTCTTGCCGAACTTGGTGCCGTCGGCCTTGGTGACGAGGGGGGCGGTGATGCCGTAAGCGTGGTTACTGATCTTGATACCTAGCTCTGCTTCGAGTGCAGCGACCTTTTCGTTTACTAACGACTCCTCAGCACGCAGACGTTCGGCCGCTCGATCGATCCGATCTTGGTCTCCTGATTTCAACGCCTCTAGGTGCTCATCACTAGCCTGATGCCATGATCTTCGGAACTCGCCCGTATGCTCTTGGTACTTGGTGAGTATCAGAGAGATTCCTGCGACGATATTGCCATACTGATCGCTGCCGCCGATCTGGACAGTCACTCCATCATGAGAACTGAGATACGCAAAGTCGTATGCCTGCAAAATCATGTACGAAAACTCGGTGTACGAGATCCCCTGCTCGCGATTCTCGAGGCGGGCCTTCACCGATTCCTTCTGCATCATCATGTTGACGCTGAAGTGCTTGCCGATGTCGCGGAGGGCCTCGATGTAGCCGAGCCCGCCGAGCCAGTCGAGGTTGTTGGCGATCTCGTGAGCGGGGCCTTCGACCTTTCCGAGCACCGCGTCGAAGATGGGGCGTTGGGCCTCGACATTCGCGGCGACGGTCTCGGCGGTGTTCAACTGCCGCTCGGCCGACTTGCCGGAGGGATCACCGATGAGGCCGGTCCCGCCCCCCTGGAGGACAACGGGGATGTGCCCCGCCCGCTTGACATGGGCGAGCAGCATGATCGGCACCAAGTTGCCGATCGTGAGGCTGGGGGCGGTGGGGTCGAAGCCCGAGTAGATTTTGCGGGGGGCGTTCGCGGGGTCGGCGAGGTGCGCGCGCAGGCCCTCGGTGTCGGTGCACTGGTGGAGCAGGCCCCGCCATTCGAGTTCGTCGATGAGGTCGGCGACGGCGGGCTGGCTGCCGGGCTGGGAAGCGGTCTTCGGGGAAGTCTCGGTCATGGCGGGCAAGGTTAGGAGGTCGCAAGGACGGAAGGCGTGCGATGGGCCCGACGCTGTGCCTGCTATGTGTCCGAGTATGTGGGTCGCGATACCGAAAGAGCCCGGAGCGTGAGCGACGGGGCGGGATTGGACAGGGCTCGGTCACGACGCAGGCAGACGGAGGCCCGTCGCTCACGCTCGGGGCTCTTTCATGCGAGAAATCGGGGATGTCGCAAGATCCGGCGGGGCTCGCGGGTTACCGCGGAAGACCGCTGAACCTCAGAACCGCCGATCGATCACCGCGTCGGCGCTGAACTCGATGAAGTCCCGCACCGGGCTCTCGGGCAGCACGCTCAGCGACGCCTTCGCGCGGTCGACGATCTTCTCGGCGCAGGCGCGGGCGTAGTCGATCGAGCCCAGGTCACGCATCGTGGCGACCAGTTGGTCGACCGCGGCCCCCGCGGCGGGGGTCTCGTGATGCTCGGCGAGCGTCTTGACCTCGCGGAGCAGGCGCCCGCGGATCTCCGGGCTCGCCTCGCCCAGCGCGTGGATGAGCGGCAGGGTGAGCTTGCCCTTCGCGAGATCGCGGCGGACGGACTTGCCGATGACGGTCTCCTCGCCCATCAGGTCGAGCAGGTCGTCCTTGATCTGGAAGGCGATGCCCATGTCGCGCCCGAAGCGTTTCAGCGCGTCGACCGTCGCGTCGTCCGCGCCGCTCGCAGCGGCGCCGAGCGAGCAGGAGAGCCCGATCAGGGCCCCGGTCTTGCGGTCGACGATCTCGTAATAGGTGGGCTCGTCGAGGGAGAGGTCCTCGCGGTGATGGAGCTGGAGGAGTTCGCCCGACGCCATGGTCATGGCGGTGTCGCCCACGGCGAGGGCGGCCTCGCGGCTCTCGACCGCGGAACAAAGGTGGTACGCGGCAGCAAGGAGGTAATCACCCAGGATCACCGCGGCCTCGTTGCCCCGGAGGGCGTTGACGGTCTGCCCCCGGCGGCGGATCTCCGCATCGTCGAGCACATCGTCGTGGACGAGGGTGGCCATGTGGACCATCTCGACCACGGCGCCGAGGCCGATGTGCTCGTCGGTCCAGAGTGTGCCCAGATCCGCGCCGGAGGCCAGCCGCTCGCTCGCCTCCGGGTGGGCCGCGAGACCGGTCAGCAGGACAAGGGTCGGGCGGAGCATTTTGCCCCGGTAGCGCTCGATGTGGCGGCAGAGGTCCGCGACGGGTGGGATGTCGGTTTCGAGTTGGCGATCGAAACACGCCTCGACGCGTTCGAGGCCCGCGAGGATCGCCTCGTTGATCGGGAGCAACGACTCAGGGACTTCGAGGACGCCTCGCATGCGGAGATGATAGGAACGGACCGGGCACGCCGGGAGGGCTCACTTTTCGCTGACGATGTAGCAGATGAACGCGGGGTCGGCCTCGCCGTGCGGTTCGGGCTTGAACTCGCCGTTCCCCTCCCCGGTTGGTTCCCCGTCGTCGTCGAGTTCGTCGCCTTCCCAGTAGACGGTGGTCTTGCTGAAGCCCGCCTCCGCGAGGAGTTCCTGGATCTCCGGGAGCGTCCAGAGCCTCCAGTGGTAGACGAAGGCGTTCTTCATTTTGGAGCCGTCTTTGAACTTGAAATGGATCCGGCACTCGACCTCGCCCGTGACGGGTCGGAAGCGATGCTGGTCCCAGATATAGGTGAACTTGCCGCCGTTGGGGAGTTCGCAGACGCGCTCGTCCTCGCGTTCTTCCATCGACTCGGAGCCGCCGTAGAAATCCTGGAAGAAGATCCCGTCGTCGGCGAGGCTCTCGCGGACCGATCGGAAGTATCCGAGCAGCTCGCGACGCGTCATGAAGAGCCAGTAGGAGAAGTTCATCGCGAGGATCGCGTCCATCCCGACGGCATCGCCCGGCTCGAGCACATTGCGGTCAAGCAGAAGCACCCGCTCGCGCTGCTCGGGCTCGAGAGCACCCACCATGTGATCACGCCCCCAATTGAGCGTTTCGGCGTCGATGTCGAGACCGAACGCGAGATTGGACCCTCGGCGTCGGACCCATTCGCACGAGGTGTTGCCGGTCCCGCAGAAATCCTCGCGAAGCCGGACCGCGTGCCGGCCCCTGAGCTCGTGGAAAGTCTGATCGACGAAATCGATCTCCGCCTCGACATTCTGCACGGAGGCCTGGTAGAGCTCGTGCTTGCTCGTCGTCGCGGCGTTCACGATCGGACGCGACTTCTTGCCCGCGTTCTTGTTCTTGCGCTTCTTCGCGGTGGTTGCCATGCCTGTCGCCTCCGTGCGGTGCCGGTTTGACCGGCTCGCTGTTCGTCGTTCGTGAAGTGTAAACGCTCGAGTCGGCCCGAGAGCGGCGTGCGGACGCGGCGATCGCGATCGGGGCCGTATCATCGGGGCTCCGGGGGGGTGCCCGCCGGCTTGACTGATGGGACGAACGGACGATCCGGGAGCGGCGTCGATGCGACTGACGATGGTGGGAACGGGCTATGTCGGGCTGGTCACGGGCGTCTGCCTCGCAAACACGGGCAACCAGGTGGTCTGCCTCGATGTCGTCGAGGAGAAGATCGCCAAGCTCAAGCAGGGCGTCTGCCCGATCTACGAGCCCGGGCTGACCGAACTCATGCTCAAAAACGCCGAGGCGGGCCGGCTGACCTATACCACTGACAAGGCTGAGGCGTACCGCGACGCGGAGATGATCTTCATCTGCGTCGGGACGCCCAGCGACGACCGCGGGCACACCGATATGTCGTATGTCCACGCCGCCGCGGATGATATCGCAGACATGATCAAGAGCCTCGGGCCCGAGCAGTCGCCCAAGACGGTGGTGATGAAGTCCACCGTCCCCGTGGGCACGACGCTGGCGATCAAACAGCGGATCCGCGACCGCGTGGGTCCGGACATCCCGTTCGATGTCGCCGACAACCCCGAGTTTCTCAAGGAGGGCGACGCGATCACGGACTTCAACAAGCCCGACCGCGTCGTCGTGGGCGTCGAGAACAACCGCGTGGGCGAGCAGTTCCGCGACCTGTACGACCCCTTTGTCCGCAACGGGCACCCCATCTTCGTCATGGACATCCCCAGCGCCGAGATGGTCAAGTACGCGTCCAACAATTTCCTGGCGACCAAGATCTCGTTCATCAACGAGATGGCGAACCTCTGCGAGGCCTACGGCGCCAACATCAACCGGGTCCGCGAGGGCATGTGCGCCGACAAACGCATCGGGCACGCCTTCCTCTATCCCGGCATCGGGTACGGCGGCTCCTGCTTCCCCAAGGACACCCTCGCCTGCATCATGATGGGCGAGACCAGCGGCACCCCCACCCTCGTCTCCAAGGCCGTCCACGACACCAACCAGGCCCAGCGCGACCGCTTCTTCAAGAAGCTCGTCGCCCATTTCGGCGGCGAGCAGGGCCTCACCGGCAAGACCCTCGCCTTCTGGGGCCTCGCCTTCAAGCCCCGCACCGACGACATCCGCGAGGCCCCCGCGCTCACGCTCGCCCGCAAGGCCCTCGGGTACGGCTGCAAAGTCCGCGGGTTCGACCCCGTCGCGATGGAGAATGTCAGCAAGGAGGCCCCCACCATCGAGCTCGTCGACGACATGTACGAGTGCGCCCAGGGCGCCGACGCCCTCGTGATCTCGACCGATTGGGACGAGTTCAAGAGCCCCGACTTCGCTCGCCTGGGCGAGGCGATGAACGGCAAGGCGATCTTCGACGGCCGGAACCTCTACCGCCGCCAACACCTCGGCGAGATGGGCTGGCACTACTACTCGGTGGGCCGGGCGGCTGTGAAGCCGGTCTAACGTCTCACAAGCACAGCCGACGAGTACCGCTTGAAATCGCACATGTGAGCGTCGTTGAGGCGAAACCTCTCCTTGAGGTACTCAATAATCTCCCGATCGTTTCGACGATCGACAGTTGTCTCGCAGACCAAATAGCCTTGAGATGCCTCTGTAATAATCGCCGGATCGACCACTGCTCTATAGCTGGCGAATTTTCTTGCAACATCTGTTTTCCGTAAAGCCTGTGCCTTTGGTGAGTAGGGGTTCACGAATAACTGAACCCCCCCCGGAGGATCCGGATAGGCGACTATCGCCCCCGCGATTTCCGGGTGACGCTCGAATCGTGATGGCTTTGCACCAATGCAACGGATATGTACCGCGCTTTCCTGATCTGGCCACGAACAGACTACACCTCGAAGTCCAAGCAACTCTCCTAGAGCTTGATCGAGACGAAATTCGGCTTCGTCATCATCAACGCTCATTAGCCACAGCAAGCCAACTGAATCTTCATAGTGCGAAGCGGAGGTTTGCCTGATCTGCTTTGCAGCTTTTTTGACAGCCGTGCCAGCGGATGATCTTTCAAACCACGGATCTTCATAGACAAAGAAACCATCTCGATCCGGCCCTCTCGGCGAACGAGGATGCAGCGTTTTGACCTCAACAATGAATCGTTCACCCGACTTTGAAGATGCCGTCAGGTCTGCAGATTTTTCTGCGCCTTCTCGGACTCGCTCGCAATCCAGGTCGAATAGCGACTCGAGTTGTGCCTGCACGTATTGTTCTGCTGATTGCATCAGTAAATGCCTCCTGTTCACCTAAGCAGTATTCGTACAGCCCCAGGAAAATTGGCTTGTTGATCTCGCGCCATCAGTGTAATTTCTCAGTGTCATGAGCGCCACCCGCCCAAGATTGACTTCCAGCTGGATTTGCTGTGTTCTCTTGTCACCTCTTGCCTCCTCCCAGCAAGCCCAATTCACTGAATGCGCCGCCGACATCGGCTGCGCCCACACCTTCGCCCCCGCCCCCGGCTACCCCGGCACGCACGACCAAATGGCCGGGGGCCTCTGCGTCGGTGATTTCGACGCCGACGGCTGGCCAGACATCTTTGCGCTCGGCGGGGGCAACCAGCCCGACCGGTTCTTCATCAACAACCGGGACGGCTCTTTCACTGATCGCGCGGCCGATTGGGGCGTCGCCGACCTCCACCGCGGCTGCTCTGTCTCCGCTGGCGACGTGAACCGAGACGGGCGCACCGACCTCTACATCGTCTCGTTCGGCCCGATCGACACCCCGGCGACCAACGCCGGCAACAGGCTGCTGCTCAACAGGCTCGGCCCGGACGGCCCGTTCTTCGAGGACGCCGCCCTCGCCGCGGGCGTGCGCACATTCGCGACCGGCGCCGACGGCATGAGCACCGCCCTCGGCGACATCGACAACGACGGCGACCTCGACCTCATGACCAGCGCCTGGTTCGTTAACACCGCCGGCAACCGCCTGTTCATCAACACCGGCAACGATCCCGACGGCGTGCCACAGTTCATCGACGCGACCGACGCGATGGGCGTCGACCTCACCGGCACGCGGGGCTACACCCCGCGGATGATCGACCTCACGGGCGACCGCCTGCCCGACCTGCTGCTCACCGCGGACTTCGGCACCAGCCGCCTGCTGATCAACGAGGGCCCGGGCCCGGACGGCCTCCCGCGCTTCCGCGACGAGACCGCGTCGGCCGGGATCACCGAAGACCAGAACGGTATGGGGGCCGCGACCGGCGACCCCGACAACGACGGCGACCTCGACTGGTTCATGACCAATATCCACTCCCAGTTCACCAGCGCGACCAACACCCTCTATCTCAACCAGGGCCTGGACAGCACAACGGGGGCACCGGTCTTTCTTGAGGAGGCGACCGCGGCGGGTGTGTTCAACAACGGCTGGGGCTGGGGAGCCGTCTTCGGCGATTTCGACAACGACGGCGACGAGGATCTCGCCGCGACCGGCGGGTGGTTCCAGTACCCGGGCGTCCCT